>JAADDG010000045.1 GCA_013154075.1 Campylobacterota bacterium
ACTCTTTAATAGCTTCTTTTAAAACATCTATCTCATGATTTTTAGTATCTATTTGTTCCCCAAGTCTTCGTATCTCATCTTTCATATCTCTAATTAAAGTATTTTGATCTTTAGTCTTTTGAATTTCAGCTTCAAGAGCTTTCTCTCTCTTCTCACACTTCTCAAGCTCAGCTTTTAGTCTATACCATTCGTCATCTTTTTCTTTTAAATCTTGCTTTAAGCTCTCTATATATAAATTTTCTTTCTCTTTTTCTAAAGCTTTTTTTAAAAACCAGCCAATCAAAAAACCCAAAGCCAAAGCAAGTAATAAGCATATAACTATTTGAGATACGATATAAAGCATCTTATTGTCCTCTTTTTATGTGGATTTCCACTCTTCTATTTCTCTTATCATTCTTATCATAAATAAAATTACTCTCGCCATATCCTACTGCTTTAATTATATTTTTATCTATACCCTCTTTTATCAAATATCTTCTGACACTTTTCGCTCTTTTTAAGCTCAATTCTTTATTAAAATATTTATTTCCTTTTGCATCGGTATAGCCGGCAACTTCTATCTCCATATTTTTTAAATCAAGTTTCTTTAATTCCGTAGCAATTTCTCTTAGAATTTTTTTACTTTTTCTAGTCAATACGGCACTTGAAAACTTAAATTCAATTGGCGTAGAAAGAAGCTTTTTATTAATTTCACTCTCTATCTCTTTCGCTTTTGTCAAATTAGTATCAGATTCCATAGATTTATTGCTACTACTTACATGTTCTAAATTAGTAGAAGTTTCATTTATCTCCTGGATCTTTTCATCTATTAAAGATCTTATTTGTCTATCAATCTCATCTTCTTCTTGTTTCTTAGTAGTATTACTTTCTATATTTTTTTGAACTATTTCACTTTTATTAGTTTCATTATCTTCATCCAAATCTTTCAAAGCAACAGGTATAGGTTCACTCTTTTCTTGATTTTTTATATCTCTTATAGTTAAATTATTATCCATTAAAGAGGGCAAATGATAACGGACACAAAAATAGTTTAGTAAAATAGCGGCTAAAATACCCAAGAATATTACCGTTTTGCTACTCACGCAAACTCCACCTCATCTATTTGTTTATATTGTAGCATATTTTTTACCTCATTATCTCTCTACCGACATTAAAAAACAGCCAGAGCGTGAAAATAGGCAATACTACGGATTGAAATATAAAGATAATTAAAATATTTACAATATAATCTCCTATGTCCTTTAGTTTAGATTTAAGAGCGTCAACCCTTTTTTGAAGATCGAATTTGGTTACCGTATTTGTGATATAAGATAGAAGGTCTCGTTTCTTTTCAACTTTTTCAATATTTACACTTTTTATCTCTTCGGTAGTCTTTTTTAATTTGGCTATTGAAGTCTCATATTTATCTTTCAAAAAATTTTCGTAAAAAACGTTATTTAAAGTCACATAGAAAGGTACCACCAAAGAGAGAGCCAAAGATAAAAAGGTGATCTTTATGGCATATTTTATAAAGAAGTCTTTAAACCAAATACCGAGCATAAAAAGAATTATGGCTATAGGCAAAAGCAGCTTTACGGAGATATATAAATCCGCATAATTTAATATTTTCAAAACCCCTATAACCGTAATACTATAGAGCATAACCAAAGAGAATCTCTCTACCAAATCGTTTAGAGGATCCAAAATCTCTCCGGCCGCAAACTCCACTCCTACTCCTGCGGGAGTTAAATCCATATAACTGTTTTGAACGACGGAAATGACTCCGTTTAAACCTTTTGCTACCGAAAAGGAGTACAAAGCCTCTTTCATAGAGTTATCCAGAACATTGGATTTGACATTTAAAAAGATATCTTTCGGAAGAATCAAAATGATTAAAAGAACCACACCCAATAGAATCGTTACGGCTGATTTTTTAACTATTTTCATTTCAGACTCTCTTTATTTCAATTCTCCCCACCTATCCCCTATCGCAACGGAAGCCTTTAGAGGAACGTTTAGTTTGTAAATATTCTCCATTATCTCTTTTGCCTCTTTGGCATAATCTTCGCAAAACTCCTCTTTGACCTCAAAGATAAGCTCGTCATGAATCTGCAAAAGCATTTTACCTTTTTCTCTATCTAAAGTTTGATTTATTTTATTCATAGCAAGTTTTATCAGATCCGCAGCACTCCCTTGAAAAATGGTATTTACAGCTTCCCTTAAATACCCGGCCATTTGAAACGCATTTGCATGAGCGAAATCAAAATATCTTCTTCTCTTTAGCAAAGTCTCCACATAACCTCTCTCTTTTGCCTCTTCTTCCGCCTTTTTTATGAAATCTTTTACGGTCGGGAAAGAAGCAAAATAGCTATCGATGTAGGCTTTTGCCTCTTTTTGGGAGACATTAATCGTTTGAGATAGTTTTCTCGCTCCCATCCCATAAATCAAACCGAAATTTATACTTTTTGCGATATTTCTCTTCTCTTTGGCCTCCTCTTCTCCAAAAATCTTTATGGCCGTTTCGAGATGGATGTCTTTTCCCTCCTCAAAAGCCTTCAAAAGTGCCGGATCTTTCGAAAAGTGGGCAAGAAGTCTAAGCTCTATTTGCGAATAATCGATTCCTACAAGTTTATACCCCTCTTTTGCCACAAAGCCGTATCTTATCTCTCTGCCAAGCTCGGTTTTTACCGGTATGTTTTGGAGATTAGGATTTTTACTGCTAAGTCTTCCGGTAGCCGTTCCGGTTTGTATGAAAGAGGTATGAATTCTTGAGTCTTCACTCTTTTTGGCAAGCTTCAAAAGGGGCTCTATGTAGGTGCTTTGAAGCTTATGAATCTCTCTGTATTCTAAAATTTTTTTAATTACAGGATGCTTATCTATAAGCTTTTGCAAAACACTCTCGTTTGTACTGTAACCGGTCTTTGTTTTTTTGATCGGAGGCAATTGAAGAATATCAAAAAGCACATGTCCAAGCTGCTGAGTGGAGTTTATGTTAAATTCACTTCCTGTAAGTTCATAAATTTCTTTAGTTAATTTAGATAAAGACTCTTTGCTTTTTTCAAGAAGCTTTTCGAAAAAATCTATATCCAGTTTTATGCCTTCTCTCTCCATATTGATAAGAGTTTTGATAAAAGGAAACTCAACCTCTTTAGCTTCCTCTAAAAGAGTAGGTTCTAAAAGATTTTGAAGTTTTTGATAAAGCTTATAAGTCATCCAAGCATCTTCGGCGGCATATTTGGTAGCTTCCTCTATTTCGACATTTGAAAAATTATCTCCTTTTTTAACAACGTCTTTAAATTTGATCATGTCGTGATTAAAAAGCCACTTTGCAAGATTATCCAAAGATATGCTTGATTCGGGATCCATAAGCCATGCTAAAATCATCGTATCGGCTTTGATAGAAATACCTTCGAAACCGAAATTTTTCTCAAAAATAACAAGATCATATTTCAAATTATGCCCTATCACGGGCCTTGAGAAAAGTTTTGAAAGAGCTTCTTTTGCCTCTTTCATACTTATTTGCGACTCCACACCAAGATAGGAGTGATTTATAGGCACATAATAGGCCTCTTTTTCGTCTATACAGAAAGAAAAGCCTACAATTTTTGCGTCTTTACTATCCAAAGAGTTGGTTTCGGTATCTATCGCAATCAAGTTATTTTCATCTATCTTATCGATAACGCTTTTTAGTTTTTCTAAAGTATCCAAAGTGATGGCTTTAAATCTATTTTTTGTTTCTTTAGAGATGGAAGGGATGGAAGAGTTATTTTGATTTTGGATTCTTTTTAAAATAGCTTTTATATCATACTCTTTTAAATCATCAACTATTTTTAAAATAGGCTCCTCTTTGGGGAAATGAAACTCTTCAAGATCCAACTTGTCAAAAAGATCATCTTTCAAAGCTACAAGTTTTTTACTTAAAAACGCTTTCTCTTTCCCCTCTTCAAGAAGTTTTTTTATCCTTTTATTCTCTATCTCATCAAGATGATCATAAATATCTTCAATACTTTCATATTTTTCTAAAAACTTTAGAGCGGTTTTTGGACCTATGCCTTTGACTCCTGGAATATTATCCGCACTATCTCCTATCAAAGCCAAAAAATCCGGAATTCTTCTTGGATAAACGCCAAATTTCTTTTTGCAAGCCTCCTCATCGATCTCTATCTTTTTTATAGGATCGAAAATTACTACCCTGCTATCGTCTATCAGTTGATACAAATCTTTATCATGACTAACTATTCTAACTTTTACATCTTTATCTTTTAAATATTTAACCAAAGAGGCTATGATATCATCCGCTTCCGCTCTATCGATCTCAAGCTGTTTAAAATCCATCCTCTTTATCCAATCGATCGCTACTGGAAGCTGCTTTAATAGATCTTCCGGTGCGGGAGGGCGGTTGGCTTTGTAAGTGGGATCGATCTCTTTTCTAAAAGACTCTTCCTTACTGTCAAGCGCAAAAACAATATAATCGGTTTTATAATCTTTTTCAATGGAAGAGATGAAGTTTAAAAATCCAGTTAAAAGTCCGGTAGGAAAACCTTTTTGGCTTTTTAAAGATGGAAGTGCATAGTAGTTTCTAAAGAAAAAACCGAAAGTATCGATAACCGTCAAAGTCTTCATATAGGCTCTTTTTTAAGAGCTATTATACCATATCGAAAATCTCTATATCAAAATCGTGCCTAAATTTAAACCACAGAAAACTATTAGGCTGCTGAGCTACATTTATGATAGCCGCTTCTTCATCAAGATGTAACAAAAGATTATCACTTCTATCCCAGTTTTTTATCTTATTTATTCTAAATCTGATGGCATATTGACCCGCTATTAGATTAACTTTAAATTTAAAGACGATCTTTTTCTTAACGCCTTTTTGAAAAAATATAGATTTTCCGGTTTTGTTAAAAACACTCTCTCCCGTTAGCAAAAGCCCACCGGCATCTTTTAACTCTATAGCTAAAGAGATATTTCCGATATTATAGAGAGATTCCAAAGTAACAGCTACGAAAGCGTAATCGCCTTCTATAAAGGTATCGGTTTTATCTCCGTTTTGATTAAGCGTCTCAAAAGAGTGAATTTTAAATATATTGGAAGCATTTAGATTTTTAACCGCCTCTTCTATCAAAGGCAAAAGAAGATCGCTATCCTCTTTTGTCTCCAATAGTGATTTGGTATCCTGAGAGTTTAGAGTCATAGCATTTTCTTGATGAAAGGATCTTTTGTAATACTCTTTAGCTACCGTTTTGGTATCTCCTTGCATAACAAGACAGCCATTTTCAAGTAAAATAGCTTTATCACAAAGCTCAATTACACTCTCAATAGAGTGACTAACAAAAAGAAGCGTTACACCTCTCTCTTTCATCTCCTTTATTTTTCTAATACACTTATGCTGAAAAAATGCATCTCCCACACTAAGAGCCTCATCGATTATCAAAATATCCGGATCAATGTGAACGTTTAGAGAAAAAGCAACCCTTGCAAACATACCGCTTGAATAGCTTTTAACGGGCTGATTGATAAAATCTCCGATATCCGCAAAAGCTACAATATCATCTATTTTTCTCTCTATCTCATCTCTCGGTATCCCCATAATGGAAGCCGAAAAATAGATATTTTCAAGCCCCGTTTTCTCCGGATCAAATCCAGCTCCCAATTCCAAAAGAGCTGCAACTCTGCCATCTACCTGTACACTTCCGCTTGTAGGTGTTAAAACTCCAGTGATAATTTTAAGAAGAGTGGATTTCCCAGAACCGTTTCTACCTATTATTCCAACGGTTGAACCTTTTTCTACATAAAAAGAGATATCTTTAAGAGCATAAAACGGAGTGTGATAAATTTTGTGAGAGGGTGAAAAAACTTCTTTGAGTCTATCAATCGGCTTTTGGTAAAGATTGTAGATTTTAGTGATATTATGAAGTTGTATTATCGTTA
>JAADDG010000001.1 GCA_013154075.1 Campylobacterota bacterium
TTTTTGTTTATTGAATTTAGGAACGTTTAAAAATTGACCTCTATAATAAATTATCTCTTTTTTTGAAGAGTTTTTGTTGAAGATACAGTTGTTTAAAAAGATATTTTTTTTGATGGATTTTCCCTTATCTATTACGATATTTACTCCGTTATATCCGTCTTTTGAATTCAAACCGCAATTATAGATTATATTATTTCTTACTTTATTGTTGTATTTTTCGTTTTTATCCTCTCTTAATCGCACACCCGCTTCATCGCAGTTTACTATTATATTGTTATCTATTTCATTATCGTGACAAACACAAACTCCGTAAGCTTGCATCTCTATTCCCTGCGCCGTTCCGTAGGGTTTGATAGGGGAGTTTTTTACGGTATCTATGATGTTGTGATGAAAAGAGTTGTGATCACCGTTAAATTGGCTTCTAACCGTCGTATCTTTGATGATATTGTAGAAAAATTCATTATGGTGAGTTTTTCCCTCTATTCCTTCCGTTCCTATTCCTCTTCCGTAAGATATATTTTTGGCGGTTATTATGTTGTTGTAAAATTTGTTGTTATAGATTCCCGGATTTAGCTTGTTTAAAGCCACCAGATTTATAGCGGTGTGTCCCCAATCTTTGAAAGTATTGTTTTTTATTATGCAGTTATGTGCTCCGTTATTTATCAAAAGTCCGTCTATACATCCTCTATCCGAAGGAGCTTCTTTGTATTTGAAATGAAATTTCGAATCGAAAACGGAATTTTCCACCAAAATATTCTTTGAAGGAGTATATCCTCCGTTTTCGAAATTATCCATAATCTGAAGCCCCATTCTCGAATAGGCTCCTATGTTGCAATTTGATATTTTTATATTTTTAGAGCCTCTTATCGCCATTGCATAACCGTTCCCACCTTGGATATCGAGATCTTTGAATACTAAATCATGCTTATTTTTTACGAGTATCGTTTCATATCTTATGTTTATTTTGATTGAGTTATAGAATGAAGCCGGATTTGTAGGAGAGTAGAGATAAAATTTTCCTTTTTCCCAAAACCATTTTGTTTTATTTCCGTCGATCTCTTTGAAACTTTTTCCCGCTCTTAAAACCTCTTTTTCGTTTAGTATGACTCTTTGAGGATTGAAACCGAGATTAATATACCAAATATTATTATCGATGGTACGTTTCCAATTATCTTCTATTTTAAACTCTTTGGGTTCCAACATAGAGGTTATTATAGGTTTCTCTCCTTTTCCGTAGGCTTTGAAGGTTATAGGAGATTGAGAGTTTCCGGATGAGGATACTATAAAATATCCTTTAAATACTTCTCCTCTTTTAAAAGCTATCGTATCTCCCGGCATAAATCTAAAGCCGTTTAATTTATTGATACTCCTCCAGGCCTTTTTAGGAGATGTTCCGCTATTGAAATCGTTACCTTCTAAGGCGTCTATATAGTAATTTGTCGCTTCCAAAATATTAAAAAATATTAAAATCAATAAAGCTATTTTTTTCATTTTTTATCTTTTTTCTGATATAGTTGATAAAGTTCAATAAAAATTCCCGTTAAAGGGGCATTATAACTGGTAGATACTTCATTTCCTATATAATCTTTTCTGTTATCTTCATAGTCTAAATCGTTAAAACTTTTAGGACCTCCCACCATCGCTCCGGTTAATTCGTAAGTGTTGTTTTCGGGTTTGTCCATATCGTAAAAAGGTGAATGGTGAGCGTTTGCGTGGTGGGGATTCTTAGGATAGTTTTTGCCATATCCTATCAAATAGCTAAAATTTCTTGGGTTATTTCCTAAAATATAATCCATTTGGGTTTTTGCAAACTCTCTATATTCTTTTGCAAGTTCCTTTGAAGGTACGTAATTTGCATATATCAAAGCGACAAACGCTAAATTTGCGGCATATTGTAAGGAACCCCATTTATCCGCGAAAACCAGACCGCCTTTGGTTCTTCTTGCCTCTTTTATCCAATAGTTTAGATGTTTTTGCACTAAGTTGTGATACATGGGAAGATCCGTAACTATGGCCAAAAGTAAAAATACGGCGTTATCTTTATCTCCCCAATTTAAAGGCCAATATATGGAGTTTTTATCGAGCTTATCGGCAAACTCCATGGCATCTTTTAAATACTTTTCATCTTTTGTAGTTAAATAGAGCCAAATTGCGGCAAAAGCAAGCTCATCGTCAAATCCTGAGGAATCGTAAGCCCCTTTTGCCATTTTATAACCCTCGTTTCCTTGATATGTTTTGGAAAAGAGATATAATCTTTTTGCTTTATTTAGAAGTTTTTTTGCATATTTATAATCTTTTTGTTTAAATACCGCATATCCTATCGCCAAAGCGGCTGCCGTTTGAGCGCTAACTTCGCTACACGGAAGTTTGGAGGTGCAAAAGAACGATTTTCTCTCATAATCTATATCTTCCGCGGGCATCCAGTAGTTGTGATCTATGTTCGGATCTCCCACTTGATAGAAAAATATGTCGTTTTTTAAATTCTTTTTGGGAATGTATGTTTTATAAAGATAGTCCAATGCATATTTTAGATTACTTAGAGCATAATCATAAGCTTTTATCTCTTTTAAAGTTTTAGGAGATAGAAGTATTCCCCATCCGAGCATCGAAGCGGAGTAGGACATGGGAAGAGAAAACTTTACGTAATCTCCCGCGTCATACCATCCGCCCGTTAGGTCTATGTGATGATCGGCTCCGTCTTTTGTAGCCGAGGATTTAATCCAAGAGAGTTTATAGATATATTTGTCCGGTTCCCTCTTGCCTGATCTTTGGGCTTCGAAAAAGAGTAGATTTTTTTTCAAAGCCTCTTTGTAATCGAAATCTTTTGTAAAAAGAGTGGTAATTAACAGAAAAAAGAGAGCCGACTTTTTCAACTTTCTATCCTATACGTTGAATCTAAAGTGCATTATATCGCCGTCTTGAACGACATAATCCTTTCCTTCCAACCTCATTTTACCGGCTTCCTTAGCTCCGGCTTCTCCTTTGTATTTTATGAAATCTTCATAAGAGATCACTTCCGCTCTTATGAATCCTTTCTCAAAATCGTTATGAATTACCGCCGCAGCTTGAGGAGCCTTAGTTCCTTTTACTATCGTCCAAGCTCTCACTTCCTTTACTCCTGCGGTAAAGTAGCTCATTAGTCCAAGTTTATCGAAACTTTTTCTAATAATTTGCTCAAGCCCCGATTCCTCTACGCCAAGCTCTTTTAAAAATTCCTCTTTCTCTTCATCATCGAGGGCTACCATCTCTTCTTCTATTTTTGCACAAAGTTTGATTACGTCGGCATTTTTTTGAGCCGCGAACTCTTTTAGTTTTTTGACATGTTCGTTATCTTCCAACAGGGAATCTTCATCTACATTGGCTCCGTAGATAATATCTTTTGCAGTTAGAAATCTGAGATCTTTATTCAAGGCTTTGAACTCTTCGCTATCTTTTTTAGGAAAGGTTGAAGCAGGTTTGCCTTCGTTTAGGTGAGATAGCAGCTCGTTTGCAAGATCCAGCATAGCTTTTGCTTTCTTATCGGCTTTTGCCTGCCTTTGCAATCTCTCTATCTTTTTTTCAAGTGTTTGAATATCGGCAAGAAGAAGTTCTGTTTCTATGATCTCTATATCTCTTAGCGGATCTACTCCTCCCTCTACGTGAGTTACGTTTTCATCCTCAAAACATCTAACGATATGCAAAATTATTTCAGTCTCTTTGATATTCGCTAAAAACTGATTTCCAAGTCCTTCCCCTTTGCTCGCTCCTCTTACAAGGCCCGCGATATCTACGAATTCGATGGTGGAGTGGACGACTCTTTCCGGATTTACGATTTTCTCAAGCTCTTTTAATCTCGGATCCGGTACGGGCACTACCGCTTTGTTCGGTTCTATCGTACAAAACGGATAGTTCGCCGATTCCGCGTTTTGCGCCTTTGTCAAGGCGTTAAAAGTGGTTGATTTTCCTACGTTAGGAAGTCCTACGATACCTACACTAAGTCCCAAATTATTCTCCCTTATTGTGATCTGTCGAGCAAAACTCTTTTTGGAGCCATTTTATAGCAAGTCTTACTCCGGCTCCCGACGCTCCGCTTGGATTGGATCCCCAATCTTTCTCTACAAACGCTGGCCCCGCGATATCCAAATGAATCCATTTATCTTTATACTCTTTTTCTATAAATTCGTTTAAAAATAAAGCCGCGGTTATGGCTCCTCCGTATCTGCTTGAAGCGATATTGCAGATGTCTGCTACCGAGCTTTTTAGAAGTTTCGGCAGATATTTATTGAAAGGAAGTTCGGCGGCAAGCTCTCCCGATAAATTTGCGGCTTTTAACACCTTCTCTTTCAGATCTTTATTGTTGCCCATAACTCCTATCGTATATTCTCCCAAAGCCACTACGCAGGCACCCGTTAAAGTGGCAAGGTCGAAAATGTAATCCGGTTTTATCTTCTCTTGAGCCCAGCAAAGCGTATCGGCTAATACCAATCTCCCTTCCGCGTCGGTATTTCTAACCTCTATGGTTTTGCCGTTTTTGGCTCTTAGGATATCATCGGGCTTGTATGCGTCTCCTCCTATCATATTTTCGGCTGCAGAGGCGATGGCGTGAATCTCTACCGGAAGATTTAATCTCTTTGCCGCTTGGATTATTCCTATAACCGCACAAGCACCGCTCTTATCCGATTTCATAGTCACCATATAATCGCTTGGTTTCAGACTCAAACCGCCGCTATCATAAGTGAGTCCTTTTCCTATGAATACCACTTTCGCTTTTGCGTTTTTGGGTTTGTAGGATAGATGGATCATTCTCGGTTTGTGCCTGCTGGCTCTCGCAACCGCCAAGAAAGCTTCCATCTTCTCCTCTTTTAGATAGTTTTCATCATAGATTTTGCACTCTATCTCTACTTCTTTCGCTACTTCAGCGGCTTTTTGAGCTAAAATTTCAGGATAAAGCTCATCGGGCGGAGTATTTACAAGATCTCTTACGTAGTTTACCGATTCGCTTACGATTTTGGCTTCTTTGATAGCTCTTTTTAGAATATCGGTTGAGAAGTTTTTATCGCCGTACTCTTCGGTAGAGATAATGATCTTTTCTATTGGGCTTTTTTCTTTTTTGCTTTTGTATTTATCGAATTTATAGGATCCAAGCTCGAAACCCTCTATCAAAGCTTTGGTATTGGTAACCGGACAATCTTTGATATAGAGTCCTATTTTTGCGCTTTTTGCTTGTAAATTCGATATCTGTTTGAAAGCTTTAGCCGCTGCGACTCTTATATCGTCGTGATCAAGAGAGCCCACTCCTATGTAAGCTCTTTTTGAAGAGTTTAGAAATATGGACTCTTCCGCTTCGGCTTTGAAGTTTAAAAATTCAAGCTCTTTTTTATCCTCTACCCATTTATGATCGAAATTTTTGTCAATAATAAAAGTTATTTCAATATCTGCAGAAATATCTTTTAGTTTTTTATCTTCAATCCTGTATTCCATTCAAACCCTCCCTAAGTTTTAATTTTTTCTCTATTACTTTTTGCTCCACTTTATAAAAGAAGTACCATACACTTCCTAAAAAGATTCCGGCTACCGGGAGTGCGAAATACCAGTGATGTTTTATATAATCGAGTACTTGAAGGATCTCTTCTCCGAAAATGTATGCGGGGAGTATCGTAATAGCCGCCCATGCCCATGCGCTTAGCAGATTGATAAAAGCGAATTTCAAAGCGGGATATCGAGTAAGACCTATGGACATGGGAATAACGGTTCTAAGGCCGTAGAGATATCTTTGAATGAAAATAATCGGCCAGCCGTATTTTTTTAAAAGCAGATGAGCTATTGCAAATTTTCTTCTCTGCTTTTCAAATTTTTTGTGAATATATTTTTTGT
>JAADDG010000021.1 GCA_013154075.1 Campylobacterota bacterium
GTGGACGGAGATAAGCTGATAGGAGCTTTGGCCTGCTATCTTCAAAGCAAGAAAAAACTTAGCAAAAACGCCATCGTAGCTACGGTTATGAGCAATAAAGGGCTTGAAGACTATTTGAAAAAGAGAGGAATCAAGCTTTATAGATGTAATGTCGGCGATAAGTACGTTTTAGAGACGATGCAAAAAGAGGGAATCAATTTGGGAGGAGAGCAAAGCGGGCATATAATCTTTAGTGATTATGCCAAAACGGGTGATGCCTTGGTATCGGCTTTGCAGGTTAGCGCCATGATTTTGGAAAACGATATGAAAGCGAGCGAAGCTTTGGATCCTTTCGATCTTTATCCTCAAATTTTGGAGAATCTAAAAATTAGCAAAAAGATTCCTTTGGAAAAGATCGAAGGTTATAAAGAGCTTGTAAAAAGTTTGGAGAAAGAGGGAATAAGAACGCTTATTAGATATTCCGGAACGGAGAATCTTCTTAGAATTTTGCTTGAGGGCAAAGATGAGAAACTTCTTCAAAAAAGAGCCAAAGAGGCCGTGGAGTTTTTTAGAAGCAAACTAAATGGCTAAATACTATTTTATTTTTTTGTTTACGGCTCTTTTCGTCTTCATAGCCGATCAAAATATAAAATTTCTCTTTGTAAGCGGTCTATATTGGGAGAGCAAATGCATCTCCCTTACTCTTACTTTCAATAAGGGCGTGGCTTTTTCCATGCTCTCTTTTTTGGGCGAATATCTAAAGTATATTCAAGCCGTATTGATAGGCGGTATAACTATCTACATACTTTCGCACAAAGAGATCGTAAAAAGATACGCTTTTAGCGCCGGTATGCTGATAGGTGCCGCTTTTAGCAATCTGTTTGACAGGTTTTTACACGGTGGGGTCGTGGATTTTGTCTATTGGCATTGCGGGTTTGATTTTGCGGTTTTCAATATAGCCGACGTACTTATAGATTTATCGGTTGTTCTTATATTATACACTCATTACAAATATAGCAAGAAGAGTGAAATTTAGGCTATTATTAAGAAATAATAAATAATTTTTTGGTTATTATTTCATTTGCTGATACAAATCTTTTTAAGGAGGTCGCATAGCTCAGTTGGTAGAGCACTACCTTGACATGGTAGCGGTCACAGGTTCAAGTCCTGTTGCGGCCACCATTATAATCCAAATATTTAAGGATAGTGTTGAGTGAAGCTATTGCAATAAAAAAAGAGGGTCGGATTTATGACCTCCAAACCGCTAAAGAGAAAAATCTAAGCGGAGAAGAGATATTCTTAGATAATAGTGAAGATTCGTTAGAAGTTTTAAGACACTCCACAGCCCACTTGATGGCGCAAGCTATCAAATCCCTTTATCCGGACGCAAAATTCTTCGTAGGTCCAGTTATCAAAGACGGTTTTTATTACGATTTTAGAGTAAAAGAGAAAATCGGGGACAAAGATCTAAAAGCTATCGAAAAGAAGATGAAAGAGCTGGCCTCTAAAAAGCTCGATATAGAAAAATATTATATTTCTAAAAAAGAGGCTATAGAGAAGTTCAAAGACGACGATCTAAAACAGGAAGTTTTGAAAAATATCCCCGATGAAACCGTATCTATCTATAAACAGGGCGATTTTGAGGATCTTTGTAGAGGGCCTCACCTCCCAAATACCAAATATATAAAGAATTTCAAATTAACCAAAGTTGCGGGAGCATATTTGGGAGGAGACGAAAACGCCGAGATGCTGACAAGGATCTACGGAACGGCGTTTGCGGATAAAGAGAGTCTAAAAGAGTATCTTCACCTTTTGGAAGAGGCCAAAAAGAGAGATCATAGGAAACTTGGAAGCGAACTTAAGCTTTTTATGTTTGACGATCAGATAGGAGCGGGGCTTCCTATTTGGCTTCCAAACGGAGCGAGACTTAGAAGCAAGCTTGAGAAGATGCTCTTTAAGGTTCATAGGCTAAGAGGTTATGAGCCTGTAAGAGGGCCGGAGCTTTTGAAATCGGAAGTTTGGAAAATAAGCGGCCATTACGATAACTACGGCGAAAATATGTACTTTACCGAAATTGACGGCGTAGAGTACGGTATAAAGCCTATGAACTGTCTTGGCCATATCAAAGTATATCAAAGCGATATAAGAAGCTATAGAGATCTCCCTTTGAAATTTTTCGAATACGGCGTGGTTCACAGACATGAAAAGAGCGGAGTTTTGCACGGCCTTTTTAGAGTGAGAGAGTTTACGCAAGACGATGCTCACATCTTTTGCACTCCCGATCAAATCAAAGAAAATGTTTTAGAAATATTAGATTTTGTCGATAATATAATGAGAATATTTGATTTTGACTATGAGATGGAGATCTCTACAAAGCCCGATAAAGCGATAGGAAGCGATGAGATTTGGCAGAAGGCCACAGACGCTTTGAAAGAGGCTTTGGATGAAAATAACCTTCCTTACGGTATAGATGAGGGAGGGGGTGCGTTTTACGGTCCTAAAATAGATATCAAAATTACCGACGCTTTGAAAAGAAAGTGGCAGTGCGGAACGATTCAGGTCGATTTCAATCTGCCGGAGAGATTCGATCTGTACTACATAAACGCCGAGAACGAAAAAGAGCGTCCGGTAATGCTTCATAGAGCTATTTTGGGATCTTTTGAGAGGTTTATTGGAATTTTGACGGAGCATACGGCGGGAGAGTTTCCGTTTTTTATCGCTCCTACGCAGGTTATCATAGTTCCTATTGCGGATTCTCACAAAGATTACGCTTTGGAGATCAAGAGGGCTTTGATGGAACTTGAGGTGGATAGCGAGATTTTCGATAAAAACGAGAGTCTCAACAAAAGAATCAGGACGGCTGAAAAACAAAGAGTTCCGATGATTTTGGTGATAGGTGACGAAGAGGTTCAAAACAGAACGGTTGCTTTGAGAGATAGAAGAAAGAGAGAAAAGAGCAATTTGAGTTTTGACGATTTTATTTCATTAATAAAGGAGAAATTAGATGAGGTACGCTTTTGAGTAAAAAAAAGGATGTATTGCTCAATAGAGATATAAGAGCAAGCGAAGTTAGGTGTATTGGTGACGACGGGACTCAGTACGGTATCATTTCCAGAGACGAGGCTTTGGAAATTGCCGAAGAGAAGGGGTTGGATTTGGTTTTGATAGCTCCTGACGCGAAACCTCCCGTATGTAAGATTATGGATTACGGGAAGTTTAAGTATCAGCAGGAGAAGAAGAAAAAAGAGGCTAAAAAGAAGCAAAAGACTATTGAAACCAAAGAGATCAAACTCTCTGTAAAGATAGCTCAAAACGATATCGATTACAAAGTAAAACATGCAAGAGAGTTTTTGGAAAAAGGAAAGCATGTTAAATTTAGAGTCTTTCTAAGAGGTAGAGAGATGGCTAATCCGCAAGCCGGCGTGGAAGTATTAAACCATGTATGGCCTATGGTTTCCGATATAGCGGATAAAGAAAATGAGCCTAAAGTGGAGGGAAGATACGTAAATATGCTCGTAGTTCCCAAAAAAGATACCAAACAAAAGAAAAAATAAAAGTTTTTTTTGGTATAATTACGCCTCAATTTAAGAAGGAGACAGTTAGATGCCTAAAATGAAGACGGTTAGAGGCGCTGCTAAAAGATTTAAGCGCACTAAAAACAAAATAAAAAGAGGCTCAGCTTTTAGAAGTCATATTTTGACTAAAAAATCTCCTAAAAGAGAGAGAAAATTAAGAGCCCCTAAATATGTTTCTAAGGTTGACGTAGCAAGAGTGGAACTCATGCTTTGCATGAAATAGTTTTTGACGAGAGTCACTTAAAAATTCCCCCTAAAAATTAGGGCAAGTCCGCAAAGGCGGCACCAAAAAATAAAAGGTTAAGGAATAAAATGAGAGTTAAAACAGGCGTAGTTAGAAGAAGAAGACACAAAAAGATTTTAAAACTTGCAAAAGGTTTTTATAGCGGAAGAAGAAAGCACTTTAGAAAAGCTAAAGAGCAGTTAGAGAGAAGTTTAGTTTACGCGTATCGCGATAGAAAAAGAAAGAAAAGAGATTTTAGAAGACTTTGGATTACAAGAATTAACGCAGCTTGCAGATTAAACGATATTAGCTATTCCAGATTTATTCACGGTTTGAATAAAGCCGGCATAAAGCTTGATAGAAAAATTTTGGCCGACTTGGCTATGAACGATGCTGCCGCTTTCTCTAAAGTGGTGGAGAAAGCAAAAGCGGCTCTTTAAACCTAAAACTTCAAAGAAAGCCTTTCGGCTTTCTTTCGTATAGAGGGGTGTCCGAGTGGTTGAAGGAGCACGCCTGGAACGCGTGTAAGGGCTAACCGCCCTTCGTGGGTTCGAATCCCATCCCCTCTGCCATTAAAACTTTCTTATTTCATATCCTCTTTTTGATTTTTATCACAAATTTTAATTTTTTTAACACGATTTATATGTTGTTTAGACAGATAAGATCTCCGATATTT
The DNA here is from genome assembly GCA_013154075.1 of Campylobacterota bacterium. Taxonomy (GTDB): domain Bacteria; phylum Campylobacterota; class Campylobacteria; order Campylobacterales; family JAADDG01; genus JAADDG01. The sequence goes on from JAADDG010000021.1 coordinate 4,454, forward strand.
TTATCTATCGTTGAAGCTACTACGGAGCATTTGACCTTAAAAAGAAAAAAGAGTCTTTTGTCTTTTTTATCCTCCATGCATTCGAAATTGCCCATCCCTTTGGCCAAAATAAGATCGCACTCATCGTATAGTCTTTTCATCTTTTCGTTCGCTCTTTCATACACAAATCCCGGCGTATCCACTCCGCTATCTACTATTTCACACACTTTATCCAAATCTATCGCTTTTGCTTCCGCCGTCGTTATGTCGTTTATGATAGGTTTGCCTCTAACTGCGTAATAGACCTCTAAATCGGGATAGATATCTTTGATAGTCTCTATCATAATCTTATCAAATACGTGTTCTCCCGCATTGTCTCCTATTATTAGAAGAGTTTTGGCCGTTTTTAGTTTTTGAGCGAAAAGTTTTTTGTCATCTATCGCAAAATCGGCATGAAAGATCTTCTCTATCTCCTTATCTATATCAAACATTACTTCCGTTGCGAAATCTATTACGTTTCCCGCTACCGCCGCCCTTAAAGCCGCATCGATTTTATCGGGTGAGTTATTTATCTCACTCTTTACGAAATCTATAAATTCGAAAGCTTTATTTGTGGACTCTATCTTTTTCTCTTCATATAGATCCTCTTTGCCTACTATTTGAGAGATTTCGGGGTATAAGATAGCCGCAGCCTCCGGGGGAGTTTGAGATACGGAGAGCTTGGAGATCTCTAAAGCTATTTTTTGCAAAATCTCGTCCGCACACCTTTCGTTGCAGTTTATAGCTTTTGAGACTCTAAGGGCCTGGTTAAATAGGCAAACCAGGCAATCGGGTTTCATATTCATATATATCCTTTATATCCTTTAAGATTTTATCGGTTTTAGTGCGATGATTATTCTATTTAATCTATCTTTGAATAGAATTTTACCATTAGATACTTTATATGTGATATTATATTTTCCGTCTTCTTTTATTTTTTGAATAAATCCGCTTTCGGTTTCTTGCATATTCGCTCCGTTGAAGATAGGTTTGCCTTTAAGTACGTTTTCCAAAAGATTATCGGGATAGTATTTGCTTAAATATTTTCTATTGAAACTCTCTTTATCTACACAGTAGCTGTTTACGCATACGCCGCTATCGTTTAGAGTTAGATCCATCAAAATATTGCCCATGGCAAATATTTGTAAATTTGCGTAGTTTGGAGCCGTTTTTAAAAATCCCGTATCTCTGTAAGCGATTTTTTTTGTTTTGAAAGTTACCAAAAGCGCTTCCGATTTTTCCACTTTAGGTTTTA
>JAADDG010000101.1 GCA_013154075.1 Campylobacterota bacterium
CTATACAGCCTTTTGGCCTCTTCTTTAAACTTTTTTGGCAAAGGGGAGCTGTTTTTTCTATATTTGAATTTCTCTATTTTTTGCAAAAACTCTTTTATCTCTTTATCATTTGGATCTATCTTTTGAAGCTCTATCGAGATAGAATAAATATTATCGAAATCTACTCTATCTACCTTCTTCCTCTTTTTTCTTGCCAAAAATACAAACACCCCCGCGATTATCAAAATAACTATTACAAAAAAGAAAAAAATCAAAGAGTGATAAAAGCTTGGCAGAGCTATAAGTTCCATCATTTTCCCAAAAAATAGTTATACAGTTTCAAAAATACTCTATCATAATCGAAAATTTCCAAATAATCTATCCCAACCTTCCCAAAAGCCTCATAATTTCTCCAAAGTCTCTCATCCATCCTCTCTCCATACTTTCTCAAAGAAAAATCATTCAATAGATAAGATCCCTCCCTCAAACTCTCATTATCCACAAGCTCGACCTCTTCATCCATCCTGCTTCCCCTCTCCACGCCGTCTCTCGCCACCACGGCCAAAACCTCGTGTTTTGCGGCAAACAAAGAGAGATCTATCTCATACGAAAAATCTCCCAAAAACACTACAAAAGATTTCTCTTTTATCATATAAAAAAGATCGTTTAGTCTCCCAAACTCCCCTCTCTTTCCCAAAAGAGAAATTTTCGAAATCCTCTTTATATCCTCTTGCAAAAGAAAAAGATCCAAATAGGGCAGACTAAGGAAAATCTCTTTTTCCAAAATATACCCTCCCCTAAAGATATCTCCCCCTCTAAACGCCGAAAATCCCAAAATCGAAAAAGCCTCCAAAAGCGTCTCTATCTTCAATCTCCCACTTCCAAAAAACAAAGACCCGGAAAGCAAAAACACAGCTACGATATTTCTCCTCTTCTCATCCTGCGTCACCTTCACATAAGGCTTTTGCATCTTTGCGGAAATAAGCCAATCTATCTTTTTAGCGTCACTCGTATAGTCATACTCCTCAAGCTCCAAAAAGTCATACCCCTCCCCTCTTCTTTTAGAGCCGTAAATACCCGCACTATTTGAAAAGACCTCTTTTTTTGTCTTTATTATCAAACTATCTATATCCATACTCTCTCCTACGGAATGGGCAGAGACTCAAGTATCTTATCCAAAACCTCATCAGCACACACCCCCTTAGCTCTCGCCTCGTAGCTTAAGATCACCCTATGCCTCAAAACCGGCTTGGCAATCTCCAAAATATCCTTAGGAGAGACAAAATCCTTACCTTTCAAATAGGCTTTGGCCTTGGAAGCTTTTAGCAGATCTATACTTCCTCTTGGACTGCTTCCATACATAAGATCTTTATGCTCTCTCGTAGCAAAAACGATATTTAAAATATATCTCTTCAAAGCCTCTTCAATATAAATTCCCTCTATCTCTTTTTTGGCTCTCTCTATATCCTCTCTATTTGCCACTTTTGATACGGAGAGTTTCTCAAATCCCCTCTCGGCTCTATTCAAAACCTCAAGCTCTTCATCCAAAGAGGGATAATCGATAAAAACCTTCATCATAAACCTATCAAGCTGCGCTTCGGGGAGATTGTAGGTACCCTCCTGCTCTATCGGATTTTGCGTAGCCATTACCACAAAAGGAGAAGATAGTTTATAGCTATCTTTATCGATAGTCACCTGCCTCTCTCCCATCGCTTCCAAAAGAGCGCTTTGCACTTTAGAGGGAGCCCTGTTTATCTCATCGGCCAAAAGCAGATTCGTAAACACGGGACCCTTTTTGACATAAAACTCCCCCTTTCTCATATCGTAAATCATAGCTCCGATTATATCGCTTGGAAGGAGATCGGGAGTGAATTGAACCCTTTTGAAATCGAGCCCAAGCACTCGTGAGAGGGTCTTTATGCTCATCGTTTTGGCAAGTCCGGGAAGCCCCTCAAGCAAAATATGGCCCTCCGATAGCATCGCTATCAAAATAGCCTCTATCATCTCCTCTTGGCCTACTATTACCTTCGAAATCTCTCTTTTTATATCATCGAAAATCATCCCATCTTCCTTACTCTTTTGATAATCTCTCTTTTTATTTTCCTTAGATTCAGACTCTCCTTTTTGGATATGGCTCTATCGAGGCTCTCTTTTATATCTGAAAGGGAATCTGGATATCTGACAACAAGATAGCTAAGAAGCTCTCTTTCGTCTTTGGCTTTCAAAATCCTCTCTATCTCTTCGTTTCTAAAAAAGATATACAAAAGCACCCCGCTAATGCCTCCAGCCAAAAAAACGGCCAAATATTTCAAAAAACCAAGCAGATCCTTATAAAAAGGCTCTATCCTTTTAGGAGAGTTTTTCTTATCTATCAGATCTTTTTGCTCTTTTACCTCTATCTTGAAAGCTTTAGTTTTCAAAATCTTGTAATCTTTATAATCAAACTCTCTAAAGACCAAAGAGGGGATAGTAAAATTCTTATCGCTAACCAAAGCATACCTAAATAGATACTCCACCACCGCTCCCCTTCTTTCGTATCTGATACTCTTTGAGGGCTTATCTCTTAAAATCTTCACACCCTTTAAATCTTTCAAAACCTCATCAATTTTGGGAGGATATCCCACCCCTTTTAATGAAAAGGAGTAATAAACCGGCTCATAAGCCAAAACCCTATCTCTATCCGCTTTTGCGTCGATTTTAAAATTTCCGTAAAAATCAACCTTTTTTACTCTCTTTATCTTAAGAAGCAAAGGGGAAACCTCTATAGAGTAAACTTTACCCTCTACCGGGATCGTCTGCTCATAACCGGTACCCAAAGTCTTGCTTCTTATCTCCTCTATCGGAGCTCTTTTTAGTCTCAAATCAAACTTTACTTCAATCTCTCCGCTCTTTAGAGGAAAAAGCAGATACTCAAACTCATATCCGCCCTCGATATCCCCCTTTTTCAAAACCTTAAATTCATAAAGATCGCTTCTTTTAGGCTCAAAGGAGATCCAATCTATCTCATCTTTGTTGCTCTCGAAATACTTTAGATCCAAAATCAGAGGCTCTTTTACAAAAGCCTCCCTTTTAGAGATCTCCACCTTATAGCCGTTGGCAAATAGAGACAAAGCTATCAGCAAACTACCAAGGATTTTTCTCATCTATATAACCTTTATTGATCAGTTCGTAAACTTTGGAGCTTACCGGAATATTTTTCGATTTTTTGGAAACAACGGAGGAGTTTTTGCTCTTTTTGCCCCCTTTTGAATTGGAGCTAAGAAGGGCTTGATTTCTATTTACGCTTCCGGTGCTTTTTTTGGAGCTTTTTAGATTTTCACTCTTTTTATTTACGATTTTCTGTTTTGAGAAGGGAAGGGGCATCTTCTTTTGATTTTTCTTGAAAACAACCCTCTTTAGCCCATCCATGGCCTCTTTTGAAGCGTTAAGCGCCATCGATTTTACATAAAACTCCTTTGCCCTCTCATAATCTCTCATCTTTTCGTAACAGTAAGCCATATTTAGAAATATTTTTGCTTTTATCCCTCTATCTTTGCTCTTTAAACTCCTAAAGATCTTCAAAGCGTCCGAAAACCTTCCCTCTTTCATCCTAACAACCCCAAGAGCGTAGCGAGATTCTAAATAATTTAGATCCTTAAATATCTCCTCCGCTTTTTTATAATCTCCCTTCAAAAAGGCCTCATAACCCTTTTTCATCTCATACTCTTCTAAAACGTCTCCAAAAAGAGAGCCCACTACCAAAAGAGGCAAAAATTTTTTTATAAATTTGATCTTTTCAAAAAGAGTGGTATGAATATGAAGATATAGAAAAAAAGCGATCAAAAGAGGAACGAAAAAGAGCTCTATTATCTCTCTATCCCTATTTTTAGACTCTATCTCATCGATTCTATCAAAGATATTTAGATAGCTGGAAGTGTTGAAAAAACCGCCGCTTTTTTCCGAAAGCTTTATAAAATTCGGATTTAAAGAGCTGACAACCAAACGCCCCTTTTCATCTTTCAAAAAGCCATCACCTTTAGGGATCAAAGCCCCCTCTCTCGTAGCCACTCCCACCCCGAAAAAGAGAATATCCCCCTTTTTAATCAAAGACAAAAGCCCATCTACATCCTCAAAATCCCCTCCGTCACTAAAAACAGCCAGATTCTTACGCCCCTCAAACTTAGATACGAATCTCAAAAGATTCTCAAAATTCGTCCCTTTAGAGAGAATATATTTAGCTTCAATACTCTCCAAAGCGATTTTGGCTATCTCTTTGTCGGTTGTGGGAGGAGCTATCATCAAAGGATTTGTAGTAAAAACGATCAAAGATACTTTAAAAGGAGAGTCCTCTATCATCCTTTTTATCAAACCTTTTGCAAACTCCAATCTATTTGGCTTGAAATCCTCGCAAAGCATCGAATTTGACATATCCAAAGCTATAAAGAGAGTGTTTAAATCCCTCTTGTTGGAAACATCCCTCTCCATAACGGGCCTTGAGAGAGCCAAAAGAGCAAAAGCGATCACCAAAGGCAGAAATCTAAACTTCTCGTCTCCTCTCTTTATAACGATTTTTTCGTTAAAAGGAATCTTGATATCTTTCTTTTTGATATAGAAAAACAGAATTAAAACGGGAAATATAAAAAACAAAACCCAAGGATAAACAAAGCTCATAGATACCTTCTTACCTCAAACAAAAGCAAAACAACGGCAAAAACGAGAGGAATGAAAAAAAGCTCTCTTTTATTTTCGAAATATCCGCTTTTTAAAGGGCTTTTCTCCAAAGAATCAAGCTCTCTAAAGATCCTTTTTAGATCCTCCTTATTCTTTGCAAAAAAACTCTTAGCCCCGGTAGAAGAGGAGATCTTTTTCAAAAGGGATCTATCGGCATCCTCTCCTATTCCTATCGTATAGATCTTAACTTTCATCTTCTTGGCTCTCTCTACCGCATCTTTAGGAGAGATCGAGCCGCTGTTGTGATAGCCGTCGGTGATTAGAACAATTACTCTGTTTTTGGCATTTGATTTCTCTATAGCATCAAGAGATCTCTCTATCGCCTCTCCTATGGCGGTATTGTTGCCGGCAACGGATACGTCAAGATAATCGAGCAAAAAAGCTAAAGCCTTCAGATCGTAAGTTATGGGAGAAGCGATATAAGCAAACGTCCCGAAAGCCACAACGGCGATATTATCGTCAAACCTCTTTTTCAAAAACTCTCTTGCCACCTCCAAAAGAGCCTCAAATTTACTCTTTCCTCCCATATCCATACCCATAGAGCCGCTTACATCCAGAGCCAAAACCAGATCCCTTCCCTTTTTGGTATCGCTTCTTAAAAAATCGTAGCTAAACGGAGCCGATAGAGAGAGCACTAAAAGAAAAAAAACGAAAAACGATAAAAAACTCCTCTTATAAAGAGAAAATTTCGAAAGAAACTCCGTTTTTGAGAAGTAGATTTTTAAACTCTCTCTTTTACATCTAAAAAAGCAGATAAAAAAGAGAGAGAGAAGAAAGAAAAAGGGGTAGTGAAAACCTATATTCATCTCTTTTTATGAGCCGTCCTCTTGCGAAGCCAATTTGAAAATGTCCGAAAAGTCGTTTTCAAACTTCTCACACCTTGGACAGATCTTATCTCCTCCCTTGTAAGCAAAAGCGCATTTACAGACCCTGCAAACCTCTAAAGTGAACTCTATCAAAATCTCGGCTCTGTCAAACGCAAAATTTATTAAATCAAACTCTTTCAAATCAGAGCTCTTTAT
>JAADDG010000175.1 GCA_013154075.1 Campylobacterota bacterium
ATTTTCTATTTTTTGAGCTTTTTCAAAGCTATTGTTTGGTTCTATCTCCATTTGTGAAGCCAAACTGCCAATAACTAATAACCACACAAGTAATATATGTTTCATTTTTTTACTCCTCCTTTTATGCAAATATAATATCTTAGTGTTTCTACATTCAGTGAATCAAAGCTTTTGTCATTGAATTCAAAAACATAACCTTTTGTTTTATCCTTTTTATCTAAATTTATAGTCCAATATTTATGAGGAAATTCACTATGAAATATAATATTTTTCTTTGGACATTTTGAAGGATTGCATTCTAAAGATAATTTTTTAATCTCTTCTTTTGTTGGAAGCCTCCAATTTTTACCTAATTGCTCGCAGCTTTTTTGGGCATCAAAATAGCTTTTTTGCTCTTTGCTCGTCTCTTTTTGCCAAATTGTATTTTTAAATATTACATATTGTTTTGTTTCGTATTTATTCTTATTTGGTTTTATAGTTTTAGTTTTATTTTTATCTTCTATTGATTTTTCCTGAGAATTTGGGGAACTAATATTTTTGTCTGGTTTAGGTTTGGGTAATGTTTTATGTTCTTCTTTAGCAATTAAATATTGTTTATATGTGTAATATGTACCTAAAATAGTTGCGATAACTCCAAGTAATGCTATAAAAAAATTTATTAATTTCATTATGTTTAAAATCAAATATAAAAAATCTTGAACAAATTATATAATTTTTTATTTAAAGTAGAATAAATAAAATGATTTGACTTTTATTTAATAGATTAAAATAATGGAAAAATTATAATAAGAGAAGAGAAGGAGAAAGAGGGTTTATTCGATATTTAAGACGGCGAGGAAGGCTTCTTGAGGAAGGTGGACTTTGCCTATGGCTTTCATTCTCTTTTTACCCTCTTTCTGTTTTTCGAGAAGTTTTCTTTTTCTGGTGATATCTCCGCCGTAACATTTAGCGGTTACGTTCTTTCTCATAGCCGATACGGTTTCTCTGGCTATGATTTTGTTGCCGATGCTTGCTTGGATCGCTACTTCAAAGAGCTGTCTTGGGATAAGCTCTTTCATCTTTTTGACAAACTCTCTTCCTCTGTATGCGGCTTTTTCTCTCGGTACGATGATAGATAGAGCGTCCACCACTTCTCCTGCCACTCTTACGTCAAGTTTCACCAAATCTCCCTCTTTATATCCTATCGGTTCGTAATCAAAGCTTGCGTATCCTTTGGTGGCCGATTTTAGTTTGTCGTAAAAGTCCATCAATATTTCGTTCATAGGAATCTCATACTCCAAAAGCACTCTCGTTTCGTTTAGGTACTCCATTTTGGTCTGGATTCCTCTCTTTTCGTTGATTAGAGTTATGATATTTCCTACAAACTCGGAGGGCGTTATTATGGTGGCTTTGACGTACGGTTCGTAGATCTTTTCTATCTCGTTTACGGGTGGCAGTTCGCTTGGATTTTGGATCATTACCTCTTCGCCGCTTGTCTTTTTGACTTTGTAGATTACCGTCGGAGCGGTGGCTATCAAATCGAGTTTAAACTCCCTCTCAAGTCTCTCTTTGACCACCTCCATATGAAGCATTCCCAAAAATCCTACCCTAAATCCAAATCCCAAAGCCGCGGAAGTCTCCGGTTCATAAGAGATACTCGCATCGTTTAGTTTCAATTTGTCCAAAGCGTCTCTTAGATCCTCGAATTTATCCGTATCTATCGGATAGAGTCCCGCAAATACGAAAGGTTTTGCAGGCTCGAATCCGCCTATAGGCTCTTTTGTAGGATTTTTTGCAAGAGTTAGAGTGTCTCCCACTTGGATATCTTTTACGTTTTTTAATCCAAGCACCACTATGCCGATCTCTCCCGTTTTTATGCTCGGAGTTTTTTGGGGTTTTACCGGATGGGGATACATCAGATCCAAAACCTCATGTTTTTTGCCGGTAGCCATCAGCATAACCTCATCCCCTTTTTTGACCTCTCCGTCATAGACTCTAATGAGTCCCAAAGCTCCGAGATAGGTATCGAACCAGCTGTCATATATCAAGGCTTTCAAAGGAGCTTTTTCATCTCCTTTCGGAGGCGGTATTCTATCTACGATGGCATCGAGAAGCTCTTTTATGCCCTGTCCGGTTTTTGCGCTTACCTCTATCGCGTCGGTACAGTCAAGGCCGATGGTTTGCTCTATCTCCTCTTTGACTCTGTCCGGATCGGCTGCGGGGAGATCTATCTTGTTGATGACGGGAATTAGCTCCAGATCGTTATCCAAAGCTATATAGACGTTGGCTATCGTTTGCGCTTCCACGCCCTGAGAGGCGTCCACTACAAGCAAAGCTCCTTCGCTTGAAGCCAAAGATCTGCTTACTTCGTAGCTAAAATCGACGTGGCCGGGAGTATCTATCAGATTTAGGATATACTCTTTGCCGTCTTTTGTATATTTGAGTCTCACGCTTTGAGCTTTGATGGTGATGCCTCTTTCTTTTTCGATATCCATCGTATCCATCACCTGAGCGCTCATCTCTCTATCGCTGATGGCTCCGCACTCTTGGATGATTCTGTCGGCCAAAGTGCTTTTACCGTGATCGATATGGGCTATTATGGAGAAGTTTCTTATATTTTTCATATAAAGAGTCCGTTTACGCTTTCGTTGTGATATACTCTTCTAATCACTTCCGCAAATAGAGGAGCTACCGTTAGGACCGTGATTTTGTCGGAGTTTTTTCTAAGCGCTATCGTATCGGTAACGACAAGCTCGTCAAGCTCTCCCTCTTCTATTCTCTCATACGCTTTTCCGCTCAAAACAGGATGGGTACAGCAGGCCATTACGCTCGTAGCTCCTCTCTCTTTTAGCACTTTGGCGGCTTTTACGATGGTTCCCGCGGTATCGATCATGTCGTCAAGCAAAATCACGTCTTTTCCTTTTACGTCTCCGATGATGTTCATCACTTCGCTTACATTGGCCTTTTCTCTTCTTTTATCCACTATTACCATATCAAGTCCCAATTTTTCGGCAAAGTTCCTCGCTCTTGCCACGCCTCCTATATCGGGACTTGCGATGATGGGATTTTTTAGGTTTTTTCTCTCTACGTAATCTTTAAAGACGATCGAGCCGTAGAGGTTATCTACCGGAATATCGAAAAAGCCCTGAATCTGTCCCGCATGCAGATCCATCGTAACTATTCTGTTTATTCCCGCCGTCTCCATCAGATTGGCTACGAGTTTTGCGCTGATGGGTACTCTCGGAGCCGCCTTTCTATCTTGTCTTGCATATCCGAAATATGGAATTACCGCCGTTATTTCGTTTGCCGAGCTTCTTCTAAGAGCGTCTGTTAAAATCAAAAGCTCCATTAGATTATCGTTTGCCGGAGCGCAGGTGGATTGGATGACAAATACGTCTCTTCCTCTTACGCTTTCGCTGATTTGAACGCCGATCTCTCCGTCGCTAAATCTTTTTATTTCCGCTTGGGATAGAGGCATAGTGAGATATTTTGCCACCAACTTGGAAAAGTGAGGGTTAGAAGTTCCGGAAAAGACTTTATAGCCTCTCATTTAAACGTCCTTTTTGATTGAATTTCGCTACGCGTAATATATTGAAAACTCTATTAAATTTCTATATAAATTTGCCAAAGCGGTTAAACTTTTATGCTTTTTCTCCACTTTTTGTAAAGATAAGCATATATAATTAAAGATATTAAAATCATTAATAACGAAAGAAGCTGTCCCATAGTAAGCCAGCCGCAGCAGATAAATCCCAGTTGAGGATCCGGTTCTCTAAAAAACTCCGATATGAATCTCGCCGCTCCGTAAAGCATGCCATAAAGGGTTATGAGCTCTCCGTTGAATCTCTTTCTTTTGCGGTAGAAAAAGAGTATCAAAAAGACTACGATTCCCTCCAAAAAGGCTTCATAAAGCTGAGAAGGGTGTCTAAAGACTCCAAAGACATAAATTCCCCAAGGCACGTCCGTAGCTCTTCCTATGAGCTCTTGGTTTAGGAAGTTGCCTATTCTTCCAAAAACGTAAGCCAAAGGAACAGAGATAGCCACCAGATCCAAAAGCATCCACATATCGATTTTATATTTTAGCGAAAAAAGATAGGTCGAGATCAAAAATCCTATAATCGCTCCGTGGTAACTCATCCCCCTTATGCCGACAAACTCTCCGTTTTGATAGGGGTTGAACATCTGCCAAGGGTGTAGAAGATAGTAGGAAGGATTTGGATCGTAGAAGATGAAATATCCTATTCTCGCGCCCAAAATGACGCCTATCTCCGCCCACCAAAAATAGCTTTCAAGCGTCGATTTGGAGATTGGGTATTTGTCCTTTTTGGCAAAATATCCGGCCAAAAATAGCGCGGTTAGCAAGGCCAGTACGTACATTATGCCGTACCAATGGACTTGAAAACCGAATATCTCGAACGCTATCGGATTGAAGTGGTTGTAAATATCGTTCCAAGCACTCAAAATTCTATCCTAAAGCTTGAGCTATCAGTTCAAGCGGGTTTTTAAATACCGTATCTACGTTTGCTTGGGCTAAGGAGTTTGATATCTGCATTCTGCAAGCGCTGCATTCAGCAGAGACGATTTGTGCGTTTGTCTCTTTGATCATTTGGGCTTTTGGCTCTCCCGCCGCTTTTGCCAAATGATATTTCTCCGTCTGCATCGTCACTCCTCCAAAACCGCAGCATCTATCGGGATTGCTCATCTCTACGAGAGGGTAGGAGCTTTTTAGAAGCTCTCTTGGCTCTTTGTAGATGTTTTGCACCTTTTTTGCGTGGCACGGATCGTGGTAGGTTATGAGGGTGTCTATCTTTTTGCCTTTTTGTTTCAAAATCTCTTTTAGATCGGTTTTGTTGTATAGCCAATCTGTAGCCATGAAGATTTTTTCGTTTAGTTTTGCGGCCCTTTTAGCCCAATCGTGCATATTTCTATTTTTGAAAAATATCTCCCAATCATGCTTTATCATAGCGCTGCATGTAGCTTCGGGGATGATGATGGCATCCACTTCGTCGATGAAGCTCTCGAAATACTCTATATTCTCTTTTGCAAGTACTTCAACCGTTTTGAAATCTCCCGTAAAATATGCCGGAGCCGCGCAACATTTTTGTTTTTTGGGGATGAAGACTTCATATTCTAAGGTTTTTAATATTTTTAGCAGGCTCTCTCCTATGGAGGTGTAGTTGTAGTTTGCCAAACAGCCGATAAATATGGCCACTTTGCCTCTGTTTCCGAAATTTAGATTCTCTTTGTGGCTGTTTAGGAAGCTTTTTGAGGCCAAAGAGGGAAGGAGTCTGCCTTTTTTTACCATAGGGAGAGAGAATCTGGCCGAAATTCCGCCTCTTTTTTCATCCTTTTTGAAAGCGCAGGTGTGAAAAACATATCCGAGTTTGTTGGCTATATCCATAATTTTTCTATGGCGAAGCAGGAAGAAAAATGCTCTTTTAAACCACGCTATTCCGTATTTGTCGGCTATATCTCTTCTTACCTCTTCTATGACCATATCTACGGGCAGATCGTTTGGACATACGTCGGTGCAGTGGGTGCATAGAAAGCAGCTTTCGAAGATATCTTTTGCGTTTTTGTCAAGTTTAAGCTCGCCTCTTTTGTAAGCTCCCAAAAGATCCAAAAAACCTCTTGGCGATGTCACTTCGTCGGGATTTACCATATGAATGGTACATCC
>JAADDG010000115.1 GCA_013154075.1 Campylobacterota bacterium
TCTTCATAAAATTAAAAAGTCTTCTTACGATACTTCTTGCCATCATCTCTTTGTTTTCAAAAAGCCCCGTTACCGAATCGATAATCGTATACTCTATCTTAAACTCTTTTATGGCGTAAGCGAGAGTGGACAAAAGAGAGGGAATATTTTCTCTAACGGAAGAATTCGAAGCGGCATCTATCAAAATAATATTATCTTCAAATTTCTCAAATTCAAGCCCCATAGCCAAAGCCCTGTATTTCAAAGAAGCCACCACAAAGGGGGCTGGACTCTCTACCGTTATGAAAGCCACTCTCTCTCCTTCGCTGGCTCTCTTAATACTAAACTGCTCCACCATCAAAGATTTCCCCGTATCGCTGACACCCGTTAGATTAAACACCGAAAACTTAGGAATTCCGCCCAAAGATACCTTAACAAGCTCTCCCTCTCTCTCCTCTATCGTAAAAAAAAGATCGTCAAGCCCCTCGATTCCGCTCTTTACCCCTTCCAATTTAGGAATTTTCTCCAAAAGCTCAGAAGGTTTGAAAATAGAGCTTTTTACGATCTCACCTCTCTCATACTCTCCGCTCTTTTCCATAGCAGATCCTTTAACTTTTAACTTTTTTATATATTATCCAAATTTTTTACCGAAAGAGGCTACAAAAGTAGCAAAGCCCAAAAAGGGCTTTACTTATTTGTTTAATAAAGAGAGATTCAAAGCGGGAATAGTGTAATTAATATCAGGAGTGGAAGTATCCACTTGCGGTTTGTAGATGGAGCTATTGTTATCTTTTGAAATATTATTCTCAATAGCTTGATTTACCGAATTGTTTACATCCGATACCACGGGATTGTTTATTACAAGTTTTTCTACGGGAAGGGAGAGCTTCTCCCAGCTTCCGGGATTATCCGAAAATCCCTCTTTTACGTTTATTACGTTTTTATAGCCGTTTTCTATCAAAATTTCGGCGGCGGTTTTGGATCTATGGCCGTGGGCGCACATAACTATCAACGGATCGGTTCTATTGTCCTCAAAATTTTCAATATCTTTGATAAATTCTTCATTCAAAACCCTCCTTCCATACTCGTTGTTATAAACAGGTACGTTTATGGAATGTATCGGATGGCTCTTTTCATACTCCTCCCTCGTTCTGACATCAAAAAACTTAACCCCCAAATTTTGAAGCATATAAGCCTTATAAGCATCAACGTTATAAAAACCTTTTTTATCCTTCTCAAGCTTTTCAATAATCTTTTCTATATACTCTTTTTGAGAAATACCCTCATCGTTTAAAAGAGAGTTCACCAAAATATCGAAATATTCATTTTCCTCCAAACTATCTATCAAAACCTCTCTTCCCTCTTTATCTATTCGGGATACCCACTCTTTTAGCTCCTCTTCACTCGGCAACGTCTGCGTAAAAGCTAAAAAAACCTCTTTTACAAACTCTTCATTTGAGAGGTTTCTATCTCTAAACTCTTCACTATTTACGAAAAATTTCACCGCCTCCTTGGCATTTAGAGGAGTTTGGATATAATTTATCCAAAACATCTCTCCCCCTTCATCGGGAGCCCTATCCAAAACTACCCTATATAGTCTGTCCACAAAAACTTTTATATTATCTTCCCTCTTATTTACAAAATCACCCTCCGCATAGAGAGAAAAAAGAGCAAAAAGCAACAAAAACAAAACCAAAAACAGCCTTCTCATATCTCCTCCTTTCCAAAAAGATAATATAAATTTTAGGAAAAGAGCGATTAAAGAGAATTAATTAAATATTATTTACTTTTATCTTTAAATTAAGAAAAGTTATTTGAAAAGATCAAACACTTCTTTTAAAGTGAGGATTGAGTTTAAGCAAGATCAAATCGGCTATCATATTTCCAAGAAGAGTCAAAAACGCGGAAATGATCAAAATTCCCATAATTACGGGATAATCTCTGCTAAGAGCGCTTTGATAAAACAAAAGCCCCATACCGTTTATCGAAAAAATGGACTCAAGTATCACGCTTCCGCCTATCAAACCGGGCAAAGAGAGTCCCAAAATAGTGATTATCGGAGGTGAGAGATTGGGTATTATATACTTTTTAAAAAGCCTTTTTCCTTCTATACCTCTCGCTTTTGCGAAAAATATATAATCGCTTTTTAAGATATCGATCGTAAGACTTCTTATATACATCGCCAAAGAGCCTATTCCCCCAAAAACCATCACGAAAATGGGAAGAACCAAATGCCAAGCCTCATCCAGATAGTAATCGATCCCGCTTTTTGGCTCCAAAGAGTGAAGTCCGGAAATGGGAAACCATTGAAACTTAACGGAAAATATCAAAATCAAAAGCAAAGCAAGATAGAAAGAGGGAATGGCAAAACTTATCAACGAAAACTGCTTTAGCGCCTTATCCAAGAAACTATCCTGTTTCAAAGCCGCCTTTATTCCAAGATAGACGGATAAAGCGAAAATAAAAAGCATACTGATTATATTGATAATAAGCGTAATACCTATCCTTGAAAGAATCTCATCTTTTACGGGCTTCCCGCTGGCAAAAGAGATCCCGAAATCCAGAGACAAAATAGATTTCATCCAAGATAGATATTGAATATACAAAGGTTTATCGAGTCCGTAAATAGTTTTTAGATGCTCCAAAGACTCCTTTGTAATGTTGGGATTTAACTCCCCGGCCGCAAAAAAGGAGTTTGGAGCCATATGTATAGCTATAAAGGAGATAAGGGAGATGATAAACAGCATCATCCCCAAATAGGCTATCTTCCTTAAAAAGAGTTTCATCTAACTATTTATGCAAATCCCAAGAGATATGAGCTTTGCCCTCTTCGTCCTCTTCGACCAAAGCCATACCCATGATATTGTAACCGGCGTCCACATAGTGAACTTCACCCGTAACTCCGGACGCAAGATCGCTTAGAAGATACATAGCGCTGTTTCCCACCTCTTCGATAGTAACGTTCTTTCTAAGAGGAGCGTTTATTTCGTTCCATTTCAAAATCGTTCTGAAATCTCCGATTCCGCTTGCCGCCAAAGTCTTGATAGGACCGGCACTTACGGCATTTATCCTGATACCTCTTTTACCGAGATCCACGGCCAAATATCTGACACTCGCCTCCAAAGCCGCTTTGGCCACACCCATAACGTTGTAATGAGGGATATACTTCACACTTCCTATATAGCTTAGCGTAACTACCGATCCTCCGTCGTTCATCACCGGAAGAAGCGTTTGACAAAGAGAGATCAAAGAGAAAACGGAGGTATTCATAGCTATCTCGAAATCCTCTTTTTGAGTATCTATAAACTCCCCGTCAAGCGCTCTTCTTGGAGCGAAAGCTACCGAATGAACCAAGAAATCTATCTTTCCGAAATCCTTCTCGATAGATTCTTTAAGTGCCGCAAGCTCCTCATCCTTGTTTACGTCCAAAGGATAGATCTTATCGCTTCCAAGCTCTTTTGCTATAGGCTCCACTCTCTTTTTTAGCTGATCGTT
The DNA here is from genome assembly GCA_013154075.1 of Campylobacterota bacterium. Classification (GTDB taxonomy): domain Bacteria; phylum Campylobacterota; class Campylobacteria; order Campylobacterales; family JAADDG01; genus JAADDG01. The sequence continues at coordinate 3,475 of JAADDG010000115.1, forward strand.
TAGATACGTAAAAGCAAGTTCGGCTCCCTGCTCTCTACAAGCCTTAGCTATTCCGTAAGCTATGGATTTATTGTTGGCAACTCCGACTATAAGTCCCTTTTTCCCTTTCATTATCATCGCTATTCCTCTGCAACTAATTTAGAAATCATAATAATATCGCAAAAGGTATCCACATCCCAACTTGCCGTCCCTATCAAAAGACCGTCACAATTTGGAATCCTCAAGATCTCTTTTGCGTTGGAGGGCTTGACGCTACCGCCGTATAAAAGAGGGGATTTGATCTTTAGTCTCAAAGCATCCAAAACCTCTTTTATATCTTCCTCTTTAGCGCTAAGTCCCGTCCCTATAGCCCATACGGGCTCATAAGCGACTATAAGTTTATCATAATTTAAATCAATATTCTCTAACTGTGAGTATATATAATCCATAACGGCCTCAAATCCCTTCTCTCTAACCTCTATCGGCTCCCCTACGCAATAGATTATTCTAAAGCCGTTACTTTTAAAGAAAGAGAACTTCTCAGCCACAAACTCTTGGGACTCTTTTAGGATATGTCTTCTTTCACTATGGCCTATTATGATATTTTTCACTTTAAATTCCGAAAGTTGCTCTAATCCTATCTCTCCGGTAAAAGAGCCCTTTTCCACAGGATAGGCGTTTTGAACGCCTATTTCCAAATTGTCGCTTATTATCGCATATCGATTCAACGCCGTAAAGGGAGGAAAAACGAAAACGTCGTCTTTAATAGAGTTTTTGATCAAAAAGCTATCAAGTTTTTCAAGATACTCTCTTGTGCTCTCTCTTGTATGGTTGGTTTTGAAGTTGGCAGCTATTATCATACCGCCGCCTCTTGCTCTTGATCTTGAAGTTTATCCACTTCCAACACCTCTATTCCCGGAAGTTTCTTACCTTCAAGCAGCTCCAAACTCGCTCCTCCTCCGGTAGAGATGAAAGTCATCTCATCCACATCTCCGGCTCTCGCCACAACATCGGCTGTATCTCCTCCTCCCACTATCGTAGTGGCGTGAGATTCGGAGATGTAGTGAGACATCTTGATACTTCCTTTTGAGAACTTATCTATCTCGAAAACTCCCATAGGTCCGTTCCAAAGAATGGTTTGAGCATCATTCAAAGCCTCTCTAAAGAGTCTTGAAGTAGCGGGCCCTATATCAAGTCCCATCCACTCTTCGGGAATCTCTTGAATAGGCAAAAACTTAATAGGAGCTTTCTCGCTAATCTCGGGAGCGACCACGACATCGACGGGAAGATAGAATTTGACTTTAAGCTCAAGAGCCTTTTGCATAATCTTTTTAGCGTCATCTATCAAATCATCCTCTACAAGAGATTTTCCCACTTCATAGCCTTGAGCTTTTAGGAAAGTAAACGCCATACCTCCGCCGATAATCAATTTATCGACTACGTTTATCAGATTGATAAGCGCTTGAAGTTTTCCCGAAACTTTACTTCCTCCTACAACCGCTACGAAAGGCCTTGTCGGATTTTTGATAATTTTATAAAAGAAATTTATCTCTTTAGATAACAAAAATCCTCCGGCTCTCTTACCTTTCGGATAGAGTTGAGGCAAAGCGTAAATGGAGGCGTGTTTTCTATGAGAGGCTCCGAAAGCGTCATTTACGTAGATATCTCCCATCTGCTTTAATTTTTTGGCAAACTCGATATCGTTTTTCGTCTCGCCCGGCTCGAATCTCAAGTTTTCCAAAAGAAGGATATCTCCCTTTTTCAGATTTTTGGCCTTAGTCATTGCATCTTCGCCGACAACGTCCTTTGCCATAATCACTTCTCTTTGCAAAAGAGATTTAAGCCTCTTAGCAACCGGTTTTAGAGAATATTTCTCGTCAAACACTCCGGGAGTCGGCCTTTTGAAATGGCTTGCCAAAACCAAAGAGCAATCGTGATCAAGGCAGTATCTAATCGTATTTAAAGCCGCTCTGATTCTTCTATCGTCGGAAATGTTTCCGAATTCGTCGGTAGGAACGTTGAAATCGCATCTTATAAAAACTTGCTGTCCGTCGATATCTATATCTCTTACAGTAGGTATCATCTCTTTTTACCCCTTCTTTGAAAAATTATTTTCCG
>JAADDG010000004.1 GCA_013154075.1 Campylobacterota bacterium
ACCATCGCCGTTACCTGTTTGCCGTTATTGGCCGCGTCTATTAGAGCTTGTATTATAGGGGAGTTGGTGCCGACTCTATATAGAGTGATTCTGATGGAAAGAACTTTCGGATCTTTGGCCGCGGTTTGGATAAGCTTAGTAACGGGTTCAAAACTCTCATACGGATGATATAGGATAACCTCTTCGGAGTCCAAAATATGGAAAATGGATTCGTTTGAATCAAGCGGGGGGAGTATTTTGGGAGTGTAGGGCGGGGTTTTTAGGTGAGAGAATTTTTTATTTCCCACAATCTGCCATAAAGCTCCGAGATTTAGAGGGATGTCATATTTGTAAATATCTCTTCTAAAGATTTTTAGGTGGGAGTTTAGAAACTGTATAAGCTCCTCATCGGCGCTTCTTTGAATCTCAAGTCTTACAAACGCCCCCTTTTTTCTCAGTCTAAGACCCTGCTCCATTATCTCCATAAAGTCGTCCGCTTCCTCTTCCTCTATAACAATATCGGCGTTTCTTGTCACTCTAAAAGCCGCGGAGGTTATTAGAGTGTATCCCGGGAAAATGGTATCTATATTTTGCTCTATCAAAGATTCTATCGGAATGTAGATATTATCTTCAAGCTGAATGAATCTTGGAAGGAGCCTTGGAATTCTGACCATGCCGTATTTGGTATCTTCCGGATTATCCTTATCTTTTAGTTTCACCGCCAAAGAGAAGCTTAGATTGTTTAGGTGAGGGAAAGGGTGTGTGGCATCCACCGCGATAGGGATGATTACCGGGAAGATATTTTTGAAAAAGTAATTTAATGCCTCCTCTTTTTGATCTTCATTCAATTCGTTATAGGTGATTATAAAGAGGTTTTCCTTTTTCAACTCTTCGACTATCTCTTTATAGATCTGCTCGACTTCAAGTTTTTCGTTGTGAAGATAGTCTCTTATGGCTTTTAATTGCTCCAAAGGGGTCATATGATCTTCGCCGGTTACGACTATACCGTTTGAAAAGAGCTGTTTTAGCCCGGCTACTCTAATCATATAAAATTCATCCAAGTTCGTTCCGTAAATCGCTACGAATTTCAGTCTCTCCAAGAGGGGATTTTCTTTTCTCGTAGCTTGGTAGAGAACTCTTGAATTGAATTTAAGCCATGAGAGCTCTCTATTTATATATAGGGAAGGGTCGTTTAAATTCGGAGATGACATATGCGATCCTTTATAGGTTTTTGATTTTTGCTATTTCGTCTCTATACTTTGCGGCCAATTCAAACTCCAAGGCCTTCGCCGCTTCATGCATCTTTTTGGTAAGCTCTTTTATGATGCTTTGTTTTTGAGATTTAGGGATCTTCTCTTTTTTGAGATCTTTTTTCAAAATTTTATCATAATCTTCCAATTTCAAGTTCTCATCCATCTTCCTTACGGTTGTTTTCGGGGTGATATTGTGCTTTTTGTTGTACTCTTCTTGTTTTTTTCTTCTCTCTTTTGTGGTCTCTATCGCTCTTTTCATGGAAGGAGTGATTTTTTTGGCAAACATCAAAACTTTTCCGTTTACGTTTCTTGCGGCCCTTCCCATCGTCTGAATAAGAGAGGTTTCGCTCCTTAAAAATCCCTCTTTATCCGCATCGAAAATTCCCACAAGAGAGACTTCCGGCAAATCGAGTCCTTCTCTAAGAAGATTTATTCCTATAAGCACGTCAAATTCGCCGCTTCTTAAGCCTCTAATTATTTGATTTCTCTCGATTGTGTCGATATCGGCGTGCATATATTTGACTTTCAAACCAAGTTCGGTGTAATATTTGGTAAGCTCTTCGGCCATTTTTTTGGTTAAAACCGTAATTAGGACTTTTTCTCCTCTTTTTAAGACCTTTTTTATCTCGTCGTACATCTTTTCCACTTGATATTCGCTATCTATCACCTCAACTTCCGGATCCAAAAGTCCTGTAGGTCTTATGATCTGCTCGGCTACGCAATCTTGCGATAGTTCAAGCTCAAGTTCTGCAGGAGTCGCCGATACGAAAAGATAAGAGGGGGCTTTGTTTATAAATTCGTCAAATTTCAAAGGCCTGTTATCGAGTGCGCTCGGAAGTCTGAATCCGTATTCTACAAGTACCTCTTTTCTGCTTCTATCTCCGGCATACATTCCTCTAAACTGGGGCAAACTTACGTGCGATTCGTCCACTATTACAAGATACTCTTCTCCCATCGCTTCGAAATAGTCAAATAGAGAGTAGGGAGTCTCTCCCGGTTTTTTACCGGTTAGGTGTCTGGCATAATTTTCCACACCCTTGCAGCTTCCGGTAGTCTCAAGCATCTCAAGATCGAATTCGACTCTCTGTTTTAGTCTTTGGTACTCCACAAGTTTATTCTCTTTTTTGAAAAATTCAAGCCTCTCTCCAAGCTCTTTTTCTATTCCTTTGATAGCTAACGCAAGTCTCTCTTCTCCGACTATAAACTGATTTGCCGCGTAGATTATGACTTTGTCTTTCTCTTTTAATTTTTTGTTCGTCAAAGGATCGAAATAGTAGATACTCTCCACCTCATCGGCGAAAAATTCCACTCTTACAGCCTCTTCGTCGCTATAAGCGGGATAGATATCCACAACATCACCGTTTACCCTAAAATCTCCTCTATCGAAATAGTTATCGTTTCTTTTGTATCCCATCTCTACGAGTCTTAAGAGAAGCTCTTTTTGATTTATCTCTTTTCCCACTTCTATGATTTGCACCATCTTTTTATATTCGTTGGGATTTCCCAAACCGTAGTTCGCCGATACGGAAGCTACGCAGATAACGTCGTTGTAACTTAGAAGAGAGGCCGTTGCCGAGAGTCTTAGTCTCTCGATCTCTTCGTTTATGGAGCTATCCTTTTCTATATACAGATCTTGTCTTGGAATGTAGGCCTCCGGCTGATAATAATCATAGTAGCTTATGAAATACTCTACGTGATTTTCGGGGAAAAAGCCTTTAAATTCGCTGTAAAGCTGAGCCGCTAAGGTTTTGTTGTGAGTCATTATGAGAGTAGGGCGGTCCACTTTCTCTATAATTTTGGCCATCGTATAGGTTTTGCCGCTTCCCGTAACTCCCACTAAAGTTTGGTATCTGCTTCCTTTTATGATACAGTTGCTTAGTTTTTCTATTGCTTGAAGCTGATCTCCCGCCGGTTTAAAATCGCTTTTTAGTTTAAATCTTCCCAACTTTTTCCTTTTAGTGTGTTATAATTGTTTTTAATTATATCAAAATAGGGAGATAAAGATGTCCGATAGCGCCGCCTCTCAAACTCAAAGCAGCAAATTATCTCAAGCAGTCGATAGACTTTTGGAAAGTTATTTGGAGATGAAAAAGAGGGTTGAGACTCTTGAAAAGGAGATGGAAGAGAAAGATAAAAGAATAAAGGAGCTTGAAGATAGGCTGTTGGAAGTGGAGATTTGGGAAGAGGATATAGTCTCTAAAATACAAGACGCACTAAACAACAACGGCTTATGAAAAAGATCCGAATAAAAGTGGAAAATAGAGTTTTTGATATAACATTGGAAGAGGATTTCGCCTCCTTTTTGAAAAATGAACTTGACGTTTTATCTTCGTGTGATATAAAAACTCTGCTATCTTTGTATTTCGAGAGATCTTACGAAATTTTTTCTACTCAGAAAAAGTTAGATGACTTCATAAAAAAGAACCTTTTGGACAAATAACTTCATCCAAAACGAAAATCCCTTTTAGTTTATAATTTTTTACCTCTTAGGGTATAAACTTTTCTTTTTTTTTAACCGATATTCTTTTCAAGTGCCAAGGAGTAAATCCGAAGCCTGAATCTAAGAAAAACATCTTTTAAAGGAGTTTCGATGAAAAGAAGCGGTTTTACTATGATCGAGTTGATCTTCGTGATCGTTATTTTGGGTATTTTGGCGGCTGTTGCTATTCCTAAACTTGCGGCAACAAGAGACGACGCGAAGATTTCTAAAGGTTTGTCGGAAGTAAGCACATTGGTAAGCGAGCTTGGTGCATACTATACCGCTCACGGCCAATTTAGCGCAAATCTTTCAGATATGACAAACGTTAAAGATGCAAACTATACTACGGCTTTTACGAACGGACACGGAGTTATTACTTATTATACTCCTGATAATACAGGAAACTCCGAGAGCTGTGTAACTTTAGACGTAAACAACTCAGGAGGAACATTGACTGTTGCGGCTGTTAACGGAGCTACAGGTAATGTTTGTCAAGGAATTCAAAACTCTTCTACCTTTACAAGTGATTTACAAGGAACTAAACACTTCGGTGGCGGTAGAGTTAGCTTCTAATTTCGCAAGACTCGGGGGATCTTCTCCCGATCTTTTTATTTTAAAGAGAGAGTTATGAAAAGAGCTTTTACGATGATAGAGCTTATCTTTGTAATCATTATTTTAGGCATTCTTTCTGCCGTCGCGATTCCAAAGCTAAGTGCTACCAGAGATGATGCGGAAAATGTAAAAGTTGCCGCCGCTCTTAGAAACGGAAGCAACGAAATTATCACCTACGCTTTGACTCAAGGCAAGGTCGAATCGAACTTTTCCGTAATGTCAAGCTCTTTTAAAGATTTGGAGTCCTCCGGTATTGCGGTGATGGGAAATTATAAAGCGGTTATAAACTCCGGATCCGTAAACGATTGCGTAACCTTTGAGATAAATTCTACGACTTTGAATGATTTTTCCATCTCTTACGGTAACGCAAACGGGGACAACTCTTGTGAGGCGTTGCAAAATATGCTCGAAAAAACAAATTACAATATTAAAATAAGAGGAGCCGGTGTTGTATTCTAAAAAAGCTTTTACTATGTTGGAATTGATTTTCGTAATAGTTATTTTAGGTATTTTATCCTCCATAGCCGTTACCAAGCTCTCCGTAACAAGAGACGATGCCGTAATAGCCAAAGGCAGAACACAAGTTCATTCCATAAGAAGCGCCATTACTTTGCAAAAGAGCAAAAGTATGTTACAAGGTAATCTCTCATATCCGGCCTCTTTGGATGATGCGGCTTTAAATACTGAACATGAAGAGCTATTTGACGGAAACTCCACAAATCCTCTTTTGGAATATCCTATATACTCCAAAGCTACGGAAGGTTGGATGAAAACTGCGGCAAATACTTACACTTTTAACGTAATGGGAACCTCAGTAACTTTTACATATAATAACACCAACGGAAAATTCGATTGTAACCATTCGATAGAATTGTGTAGAAAACTTACCGAATAGGAGATAAAATATTTTATTATAAAGTCGCTATCTTAAAATCTCCTCTATCTTTTTTAACTTACGAAAGCGAAGAAGAGATAGAAGAGGGGAGATTCGTAAAAGTTACTCTTAAAAATAGAGAGAAAATAGCTCTTATTTATTCACAATGTGAAAAACCTTCATTTAAATGTGAAAAGATTCGATATATTTTAGATTTACATATTCCAGAAAATTATTTTAAGCTAATAAAATTTATAAGCGGCTATTACATCTCCTCTTTCGGAGAGGCTGCGGATCTCTTCGTGCCTTTTAAAGATGCTCAAATAGCTCCTCCAAAGACCTATTTGCCCTCTATCGATAATCTCTCTACTTTACAAAAAGAGGCTTATGAGTTTACGAAATCTCATCCCGTCTCTTTGCTGTTTGGAGATACCGGAAGCGGTAAAACCGAAATCTACATGAAACTTTTTGAAGATATGATAAAAGAGGGAAAAACTTCCATCTTTTTGCTTCCTGAAATAGCTCTAACTCCCCAAATGCAAAAGAGACTTCAAGATAGATTTTCAAACAAAGTAGCCGTGTGGCATTCTAAACTCTCAAAAAAGAAAAGAGAAGAGATTTTGGATAGAATTTACAAAGGAGAGGTATCCATAGTCGCGGGTCCAAGATCGGCTCTCTTTCTGCCTCTTATGAATATCGGTTTGATAGTGGTGGATGAAGAGCATGACGAGAGTTACAAAGCCGGAAATCGCCCAAGATACAACGCAAAAGATCTCGCCATCTATTTCGGTAAGGAGCTTAATGCCAAAGTGGTTTTGGGAAGCGCCACTCCCTCTTTGACATCCTATTATAAATATCCATATTTTAGATTGAAAGGATCATTTTTCGGGTCTAAAAAGATTTTTACGTTTGAAAGAAGCGAGAGCAAAATAACTCCTCTTATTTTGCAAAAGATAGAAAAGTACCTTAATGAATCCTCTCAAGCTATCGTTTTTCTTCCCACAAGAGCCAATTTCAAATATCTTATTTGCAAAAGCTGTTCCAAAGCCGTTGAGTGTCCCTATTGTAGTGTGGGAATGAGCCTTCATTTTAGTAAAAATTTAATGAAGTGTCACTACTGCGGTTATGCTCAAAAAATCCCTTTAACCTGTCCCGAGTGCGGAAGTTTAGATCTTATTTCTCAGAGGATAGGAACCGCGGAGGTTGTAAGAGAGCTTAGAGAAAAATTTCCAAATGCCAATATCCAAAAGTTTGATAGAGACGAGATTACGACCGATAGAAAGCTTAGAAAGATTTTAAAAGATTTCAATGATAAAAAGATCGATATACTTGTCGGAACTCAAATGCTTAGCAAAGGACACGATTATCACAATATCTCTTTGGCCGTAATTTTGGGAATAGACAATATTTTATACACTTGCGATTTTAGAGCCAAGGAGAAGGCTTTATCTCTTTTGTTTCAGATTGCAGGAAGAAGCGGAAGAAAGAGAGAGGGAGAAGTGCTGATACAAACTCTAAACGAAGAGTTTTTCTCAAAATATATAAAAGATTATGAGCTGTTTTTAAAAGATGAGATAAATTTTAGAAAAGATCTCTATCCTCCTTTCGTAAAGCTTCTTAGAATAATCATCTCTCACAAAGATGAAAATAAAGCTTTAGAAGAGGCGAAAAAGGTATTTAAATGTCTTGAGGAGTCTAAAAAAGAGGGAGTGGAGATCATAGGTTTCGCTCCGGCACCCGTTTATAAAATCTCTTCGAAATTTAGATATAACATTCTTCTAAGAAGCAAATCGGCTAAAGCTTTGATAGAGAGTGCTTTGGGATGCAAATGCAAAATTTGCGAAATAGATATGGATCCTTTGAGTTTTATATAAACCAAGAATTAGAAACTTATGTTACGTAACTCTCATTCACAGATGCTTCGCGCACTTCGTGGCAAGTGCAAAAATCTAAAAATTGCGAACGCAAGCGCCCTTCGGGTTTGGCGCAATTTTTTTAACGATTTTCGCACTTTCGCTCTCGCAATGCTCATTCGAGTTACGTAACATAAGTTAATCAATAAGTGGTATAATAACCAAAAAATTAAGAGGTTTTTTGATGATAAAAAGATATCCCACCAAAAAAATTTATGTAGGTGACGTAGCGGTAGGGGGAGACGCTCCCATCTCCGTTCAATCCATGACGTTTTCGAAAACCAGAGACGTGGAAGCTACGGTAGAGCAGATAAGAAGACTTCATTTTGCGGGATGCGATATCGTAAGAGTGGCCGTTCCGGATTACGAGGACGCTTACGCTTTAAAAGAGATAAAAAAGAGAATCTCCCTTCCTCTTGTTGCGGATATACATTTTAATTACCGTTTGGCTTTGATAGCTGCGGAGGTGGTGGATTGTATCAGAATAAATCCCGGAAACATAGGCAACAAAGAGAGAGTAAAAGAGGTGGTGAAAGCTTGTAAAGAGAGAAATATCCCCATTAGAATAGGGGTGAATTGCGGCAGTTTGGAAGAGAAATTCGAAAACAGATATGGCCAAAGTGCCGAGGGTATGGTGGAATCGGCGCTTTATAATATAAAATATCTTGAAGATTTGGACTTCACCGATATAAAAATCTCCATGAAAGCAAGCGATGTGGAGAGAACGGTAGAAGCTTATAGGAAATTAAGACCTTTGGTGGAGTATCCCTTTCATTTGGGAGTTACGGAGGCCGGGACGCTTTTTCATTCCACAATCAAATCCTCGATAGCTTTAGGAACTCTTCTTTTGGAAGGGATAGGAGATACTCTTAGAGTCTCTATTACGGGAGAACTTGAAAAAGAGATAGAAGTGGGAAGAGCCATCTTAAAAAACAGCGGAGCGGCTAAAGGGGGAGTGAATATAGTATCTTGCCCTACATGCGGGAGATTGGAAGCAAATCTCGTAGATATGGTGGATAGAGTCGAGAAAATGACAAAAGATATCAAAAAGCCTCTAAATCTCTCCGTTATGGGGTGTGTGGTAAACGCGATAGGAGAAGCGAAAGCCGCCGATGTGGCTATAGCTTTCGGAAAAGGCAGCGGACTTATTATCAAAAAGGGTGAAGTTGTAGCTAAACTTCCGGAAGATGAGCTTTTTGAAAGATTTATGCAAGAGGTTAAAAAAGAGGCCGAGAAAGAGTAGATATGGAGAATAATTTACACAATATCAATATAGAAAGAGCGGTTTTAAGCTCTATCATTTTCGATCCCTCCCTTTTTGAAGATGTGGCTTCAAGACTGAAGGCTGAGGATTTTTATCTGCCTTTTCATAGATATCTGTTTGAGGCGATGGAGGAGCTTGAGAGGGAGGAAAAACCGATAGACGAAGAGTTTCTAAAAAAGAAGCTCTCTCAAAACAAAAAATTTGACGAAGAGGCCTTTTTTGAGGTTTTGACCACAAATCCCCTCGCAAATACGATGGCTTATGTGGATGAAATCAAAGACAAAGCCGTAAAAAGAGAGCTTATAAAGATGACAAGCTCCATAAAAGAGATCGTAGTTGAGGAGGATTTGCCGGCTGTTGAGGCACTGGATAAGATTCAAAAAGAGCTTTATGAAATTTCGGTAGATGCGATATCAAAAGAGTTCAAAGAGGCTCCGCAGATCGTTAAAGATACTCTCTTGCACATAAAAGAGATGAAAGAGAGAGGCAATAAAGAGGTTGTGGGGCTCGATACGGGATTTGCGGAGCTAAATAGATTGACTGCCGGTTTTGGAAACGGAGATCTGATCATCATAGCGGCAAGACCCGCGATGGGAAAGACGGCTTTTTGTCTAAATATCGCTCAAAAGGTTTTGGATCAAAATAAGGGAGTGGCTATTTTCTCTCTCGAAATGCCGGCAGAACAGCTTCTTTTAAGAATGCTAAGCGCTAAAACCTCCATACCCTTGCAAAAACTCAAAGTCGGAGATATGAGCGATGAGGAGTGGAGCAGACTCTCGGCGGCTGCGGACGAGATGAGCAGAAAAAAACTCTTTGTAGATGACGACGGACTTGTAAATATTCATCAAGTAAGATCGAAACTTAGAAAATTAAAGTCAAGAAACCCCGAAATCTCTTTGGCTATTATCGATTATCTTCAGCTTATGACCTCTTCATCTCATAAAGACAGACATCTTGAGGTTAGCGAAATCAGCCGAGGACTCAAACTTTTGTCTCGTGAGATGAATATGCCGATAATCGCGCTCTCTCAGCTAAATAGAAGCCTTGAGAGCAGAAACGATAAACGCCCTATGCTAAGCGATCTTAGAGAATCGGGAGCGATAGAGCAGGATGCCGATTTGATTTTGTTTGTTTATAGAGACGATGTTTATAAAATAAGAGAAGAGAAAGAGAAAGAGAAAAAGGCCAAAGCGGAAGGCAAAGAGTACAAAAGCACTTTTCAGGAAAAACCGGAAGAAGAGGCCGAGATCATTATCGGCAAAAACAGAAACGGACCGATAGGGGTGGCACATCTCATTTTCCAAAAACATTTTACGAGATTTGTCGATAAAAGTATAGAAATAGTTTACGAGGAGGCCGATATAGACGCAAAAGAGTCTAAAATAGATCTCCCCGATCTCTAATAATTAAATGCATTTTTCTCTGCCTCTTTTTAAAAACAAGAAAGAGATCTCTTTTTTTCTTCTTTTTTTGTTTGTGCTTTTTTCTATAAATTTATATTTCAAATATGAAGATTATAAAAAATTTACCTCTAAAAAGATTTACAAAACCGATGCGATTGTTTTAAATCAATATATAAAAAGCAAAAATAATAAAAAGTATTTTGTTTTGAAACTAAAAGCTAAAGACGGATTTCTATTTTATACTACAAGCAAAGAGGATCTGAAAGATCTGAAAAATAGAAAAGTTTTAGTAAAAATCCTAACTAAAAACATTAGCTTTTTAGATTATCTAAAGAGTTTCTACGCTCCCGTTATAGATATGAGGCTCTATCCTAAAGAAGAGAGTTTAAAAAATAAAATTTTTGATTTTATAGCCTCTTCTCATCAAAATCAAAAGACAAAAGAGCTCTTTTTGGCTCTCTTTATCGCTAAACCTATCTCTAAGGAGTTAAGAGAAAGAGTGCAGTTTTTGGGTGTTTCTCATTTGATTGCCATAAGCGGATTTCATCTTGGGGTTTTGTTTTTTGTAGTTTATAATTTTTTGAAATATTTTTATAAATTTTTCCAAATACGTTATTTTCCATACAGAAACAGGACTTTGGATCTAACTATCGTTTCAATATTTTTTCTATTTTTTTATATTTCTCTTATAGATTTCACTCCTTCATTAATTAGAGCTTTTGTTATGCTTCTGTTTGGCTTTTTTCTCTATAGTAGAGCCATTAAGATCCTCTCTTTTTCGACGCTCCTTTATTCGGTTTTGATGATTGTCGCTCTTTTTCCTACGCTTATTTTTTCGATAGGTTTTTGGTTTTCGGTTGCGGGAGTTTTTTATATTTATCTATTTTTAAAATATTTCAAAGATATTGATAAAAAAGCTCTTTTTGTGGCTTTGAATTTTTGGGTATTTTTTGCAATGATACCTATCGTGCACTATTTTTTTCCTATTTTTTCTCTCTATCAGCTTCTATCACCCATACTCTCTATGCTTTTTGTGCTTTTTTATCCTGTCGAGCTGTTTTTGCATATTATCGGATTTGGAGATCTTTTGGACGGAGTGATTTTAGAGCTTTTTAGTTTGAAGGGAGATATATTTTTGTTTAAAAGTAGTTTTTATTTTTTAGTTTTCTATATCCTTATATCCATCCTCGCAATTTTTAGAAAAGTCTTTTTCTACGCTCTCTTTTTTCTTATCTTGCTCTTTTTTGTTGAGAATATAGCACAGCTTCATACCGTATAAAAAGATTATCCAAGATAGATAGATCCAGATCAAAAAAAACATAATAGCGCTGAAAGATCCGTAGATCGTTAGATAGGTTTTGTTGTAGAAGATATAATATACAAAAAGATTTTTTGATAGATACCAAATAGATGAAAATATCAAAGATGATATAAAAGCGCTTTTTATCTCTATCTCAACGTTTGCGGAAATCATATAGGCCACAAAAAACAAAAACCAAATAATCAAAAAAGGAAAAATCGCCAAGAAATTTATCCAGCTTGTATATTCGGAGCTGTTTAGCATTTGTTGAACGTAAGAGGAGATATAAAAAGATATTCCCAAAGCCAAAGGCGCCATCGTCACAAGAGTCCAATAGATTGAGATCGAGTGCCAAAACGAGCGGGGTTTGGTATGAAATATTTTGCTTACTACATACTCGTAATCGTCAAAAAACATGATAGATACGTAAATTACGAATATAAAACCTATCATTCCCATACTTAAAGTATTTTGCATAAATTGATCTATATAGTTTACGATCATCTCCTGATGGGAAGGGATAAGAGAGGAGAAGATGAAATTTCTGATTTTGTCGTAATATTTTTCAAAGCTCGGTAGATGTGTAAAAATGGTAAGAGAGATCAACAAAACCGGAATCAAAGCCAATATCGTATGAAAACTAAGTGAGGATGCATAATGCAAAAGATCGTGATCCTTAAAAAACGATATCAGCTCTTTTCTGGTTATGTTGATCTTTCTAAGCACTAATCGAGCCCCATTTTTCCCGGATTTAGAATATTGTTAGGATCGAAAGCGTGTTTGATTCTTTTAAAGAGCTCTATCTCCTTATCGCTAAAAGCCATTTTCATAAAAGGCGCTTTACTGATACCTATTCCGTGCTCTCCGCTTAGAGTCCCTCCAAGCTCTATCGTAACTTTAAAAATCTCTTCTATAGCTTTGTAGCCCTTTTCCACCTCTTTGGGATCGGAGCCGTCAACCATAACGTTTGTATGGACGTTGCCATCCCCCGTATGGCCGAAGCAGGGAATTTTAACTCCATACTTTTTAGAAATTCTATCTACTTCTTCAAGGTATTTCGGAAGCATACTTCTTGGTACGGTTACGTCTTCGTTTATTTTTTTGGAGCCGTAAATCGTGATACTTTGACTGGCATTTCTTCTTGCAAACCAGATATCCGCCGCCTCTTTTTCGTCTTTTGCGATTTTAAACTCTCTGCATCCGTTTTTTTTGAAGAATTTTTCCAACAAAGAGAGTTGATAATCTATCTCCTCTTCTACGTTTCCGTCTATATCGCTTATCAAAATAGCTCCCGCGTCAACCGGAAGCCCTTTATGAAACTTCTCTTCCACCGCCCTTATGGAGAGATTGTCCAAAAACTCCATAGCTACGGGATTAGCTCCGCCGGCCAAAGATTTATAGACCGCGTTCATAGCCTCCTTTACGCTCCCGAAAACTCCCATAGCCGTTTTGGTGAGCTTGGGCTTTGAGATAAGCTTTAGCGTTATTTCCGTAATAACGGCCAAAGTTCCCTCGCTTCCTACCAAAATTCCGGCTATATTGTAACCGGCTACGTCTTTTATCGTCTTTTTGCCCGCTCTAATTATATCTCCGTTTGGAAGAACGGCTCTAAGTGCCATTACGTAATCTTTCGTAATACCGTATTTGGCGGCTCTCATGCCTCCCGCGTTTTCGCTGACGTTTCCGCCTATTGTAGAATATTCTTGGCTTGCCGGATCGGGCGGATAAAATAGTCCTACCTTTTCAACCTCTCTTTGAAGATCTTTATTGATAACTCCCGGCTGCACTCTTGCAACCATATTCTCCATATCTATTTCCAAAATCTTATTCATATGCTTTTCCAAAGATAGAACGATTCCGCCCTTTACCGGAAGTGCTCCTCCCGTAAATCCGCTTCCGGCTCCCCTCGGAGTGATGACTATTCCTCTTTCGTTGCAGTATTTTAAAATTTCGCTTACATCTTGTTCGTTTTTCGGGAAAACGACCGCTTCGGGTTTGTATCTCGTTTTAGTAGCGTCGTAGGAGTAGGCTATCAGGTGAGCCGGATCATCCTTTACGTTCTCTTCTCCGACTATCTTTTTTAGATTTTTTATATCTTTTTTATCTATCATTTCTCTATTCCCAAAAGTTTTTTATAGTATTTGTCGTAATTTTTTATAGAATCGGGACCGAAATTAAAGATACTTGATTCTATATCTTTTATTCTGGAGTAGAAAGGCAAAGTGGCGTTTGCTTCTTTGGCTTGAATATTCTCTTCTTTTAAAATCTTAAAGCTATTGCAATCTACAAAATATCCTTTATCTTCTATAGCGAAAAACAGAAGCATAGAGGTATTTTGTTTGCAAACTTTTTGAAAATCCTCTTTTTTGGGTGTAGGATTGTACTCTTTGGATAAAAAGGCCGCTAAGATATCGGGATGAATCCAATCTATTTGAGGAAAATCCGATAAAATTTCCAAATATGTATCTTCATTGGGTGCTATAACGAAAGCTCTATTATATAGATAGTTTAAAATTACCGTATCGCCTTTTTTGGGCATTATTTTCAAAGGAGGGAGAGCCGATTGCTCAAGCATATCGAACATTATGAATTTTATTCTCATCTTATCTCCCTCTTTTTTTTCCACTACGGCTCCGGCTATTATCGTAGAGTGTTTATCGTCAAATTTTCTTATCACTACTCCGCTTGAGCCTATCGGTACATAGGGGCTATCTTCCAGTACGGCTCCCTTATCGTCGGCTTCTATAATTTTACTCTCTATGGTTTTGAAAACTCCTCCGGCAAAAACAGCCTCGGAAAAAAATAGAAATATCAAAAGCGCTGCTATTCTCATAAACTTCCTTCTAATTAGGGTATTTGTGGGATTATATACAAATTGAAGTTAAAAATTCCTTGATAGAAAAGATCTTTTATAAGTAAATTTCTTTTAACTTTTAATTTTATTTCTACTTATCAAAATTATAACGGCTTTAAGTTGGTTTTTAATAGAATTAGAAAATCGGTGCTAAAAAGGCACGATTTTTAAATAGAGGAATTATTTAAATGAAAAAAGCTATATTGATAATAGTTTTAATACTATCTTTTTTGGACGCCGCATTTTTGGAAAAAGTAAAATGGAAAAAAGATCAAACCCTTCTTGGATTTCTGCAAGAGAACAACATCTCCACATCTCTTTACTACACGTTGGATAAGGAAGATAAAGAGCTTGCCTCCGAGATTAGGGAGGGAACTACGATAGAAATTTTAAGAGACGAGTATACCGGAGAGATAGAGCAGATTTTGATTCCCGTAACCGAAGAGCTTCAGATTCATATCCACAAAAACGCCAATAAAAAATTCGCTTTCGAAATGATTCCCATAAAATATGAAAAAAGAAAAAACACTTTAAGAATAGATCTAACAAAATCCATCTATCAAGATATCGTGGATAAAACCAAAAGTCACGCTTTGGCAAAAGAGTTTTTGGACGCTTTCAAAAAGAGAATTGATTTCAAAAAACTTAAAAAAGGCGACAAAGTAGTAATCATATACGAGCAAAAATATAGAGTGGGGGAGAGATTCGGACTTCCCGTCATAAAAGCTGCGATGGTGGAGCATAGGGGAAAAGAGTATTTTTCGTTTTTAGCGCCTGACGGTAAATATTATGATGAAAAAGGAAAGATGAGGATAGGGGACTCTTTCATAGTTCCGTGCAGATACAAAAGAATATCTTCAAGGTTTACGAGAAAAAGATGGCATCCCATTTTACATAGATATAGAGCTCATCTCGGTATAGATTACGCCGCTCCAAGAGGCACACCGGTAAAAGCCGCTTACAGCGGAAGAGTGATTTTTAGAGGAAGAAAGGGAGGATACGGAAACGTAATAGAGATAGCCCATCCAAACGGATACAAAACTCTATACGCTCATCTATCCGGCTTTAAAAGAGGCCTAAAAAGAAATCAAAGAGTTAAAAAGGGACAAATTATAGGATATGTGGGAAGTACCGGAATAAGTACGGGGCCTCATTTGCATTTCGGATTATATTTCAACAACAGACCTATAAATCCGGCGAGGAAAATAGTGATAGCCAACAAAATAGAGACGAAGAAGAGAAGAGAATTTTTGAAATTGGTTAAAATTTACAAAAACGAGATAAAAAAAGCTCTCCAAAGAGAGGTTATAGCTCTAAACGACTATCAATCCGAGTAAAATTTTGTTATACTTCTCCCTTTTAAAATTTCGTAAGGGAGGTGTGGAATGAGCGATAAGATAGTCAACGAATTGGAGATTTTGGATAATTTTATAAGTGATGCCTCTTCGATTTCCATCCATCCCTCTGATATAGCGAAAATCCTAAAAAATCTCAAAGAGGAAGACGAAGAGAAGTTTTTCTATTATCTTGAGAATCTTCCCGATGAAATTTTGGGCGACGTTCTTTTGGAGTTGCCTGAAAATTACCTTAAAGAGACGATAGAAAAACTTCCCTCGAGTCGTTTAGCTCAAGCCATAAAGGAGCTTGAGAGCGATGATGCTACCGATCTTATCCAAGATATCGAGGATGTAGACGAAAGCAAGGCTCAAAGAGTCTTTTCGGAGCTTGACGAAGAGGAGAGAGAGGAGATAAAAAAGTTAAGCTCCTATGAGGATGATGAAGCCGGAGCTTATATGCAAACGGAGCTCTTTACGGCAAAGCTTAACGAGAAGATCTCCGATGCCATCAATAGACTAAAGAGGTTGAAAGAGGAGGGGAAACTCGAAAATATCCATCAAGTCTATCTTGTAGACGAGTTTGGAAGACTTCTAACTACGATATCTTTGGAAGATTTGATAGTTTTCGATTTCGATAAGAGCTTCAAAGAGGTTTTGGGAGATCATATTCAAGACTCTCAGCTAAGATACGCCAAAGATACCGACAAGATAGAAGATGTGCTTCATATGTTCGAAGAGTACGATCTGTCTGCTTTGCCCGTTGTCGATAAAGACGGCAAGCTTGTGGGAAGAATTACTTCGGACGATATTTACGATCTGATAGAAGAGAGCGCGACCGAGCAGATCTATAACTTAGCCGGAGTTAGCGATGAGGCCGAACATGAAGACAATATCCTAAAGACGGGTAAAAATAGAGCTATTTGGCTTTTTATAAATCTGGGAACGGCGATTTTGGCCTCTTTGGTTATAGGAATTTTTGAGGGGACTATTCAAAAGTATGTAGCTTTGGCCGTTTTGATGCCTATAGTGGCCTCTATGGGAGGAAATGCGGGTACTCAGACCCTAACGGTTGTGGTAAGGCAGTTGGCTCTTGGGGAGATAGATAAGCAAAACGCCAAAAAGGCTTTGAAAAAGGAGATAATCATAGCTTTGGTAAACGGAATTTTGTTTGCGTTTGTTATGGCCTTGATAGCTTTTATATGGTTTAAAGACGTAAAACTCGGATACGTTATAGCTTTGGCTATGGTTATTAATCTATTGGCTGCGGGATTTTTCGGAGCTTTGATTCCTTTGATTTTGAAGAAACTAAATATCGATCCGGCGGTAGGAAGCACCGTACTTCTTACCACCGTAACCGACGTAGTGGGATTTTTCGCGTTTTTGGGACTTGCAAAACTGCTTTTATTAAATAATTAGCCCATTTTCAATCCCGCAACGAAACCGAGAGCGGCACTTGCCCCTCCCGCGCTAAAGGCAAGAAGCCTCTCTTTTACCATACCGGCTACTCCTTTAGCCGCCTCTATTCCTCCGTTTACGGTATCTTGCAATACTTCTTCATTTAAAGTAACGATTCCAAGCTGTTCGGCACCGAATATTACCAAAATGGTGGCTCCTATAACGAAAAGAGCTATTTTTAAACTTTTTTTCAAAAAAAATCCTACGGCTAAACCTACTATAAATCCCCATCCCATTTCTGTATATGGAATGTTTAAAGCTTCCATATCAATACCTTTAATATTTATTTTTTATATATTATTAAGTTACCAAAAGAATGCTTATTTTAAGTTAAAAATAGTAAAGTATGATAAAATTATGACTTAAATTTTTTAGGAGATAATATGGTTGCTAACGAAGATATAAAACAGCTTGAAGAAACTTTCAATAGCGGCAAAATAGAAGAGGCCGAAAAAAGAGCAAAAGAGCTTTTAAAAGAGCATGAAGATGACGCGAGACTCTACTATCTTCTTGGAAACGCTCAAGTTATAAAGAATGATCTAAAAAACGCAAAAGAGAATCTTTTAAAATCCGTTTCACTAAACTCCAACATTCCCGGAGCTTTGAATCTTCTTGGAAGTCTTTTTTATAGTGAGGGGGATTTTAAAAAAGCTATAGGATATTTTGTAAAATCCGCTTCTTTGAATCCTAATGACGATAAGGTTTATTATAATCTCGGGGTGTGTCATCAAGAGATCGGAGATTATGAGAAGGCTTTGAAATTTTATCAAAAAGCGGTGCAAATCAATCCAAAAGACGTAAAGAGTTACTACAACGCCTCTTTGATCTTTTTGAGAAAAGGGGATTACGAGCAGGGATTCGATCTGTATAGACTTAGATATCACGCCGACGTTCCCAATCGTCCCACCTCTCTTTTGGTACCGAACGTTCCTATCCCTAAACTTGAGGGTTTTGAGGATAAAAGAGTATTGATATATGACGAGCAGGGATTGGATAAAACGATAGATTTCATTAGATTTATGCCCCTTTTGAAAGAGAAGATAGGTGAGATAGTTCTAAGAGTACCGGAACCTCTTCAAAAACTTCTATCTTTCAACTATCCCGATATAACTTTCTCTTTTACTTTGGATCCGAATGAAGAGATGGAGTTTGACGGACACTTTCCTTTGCTTGATGCGGGATATCTTTTGAAAATCAATAAGCTTAATATTCCTTTTAAAGAGGGATATTTGAAAGTTGATAAAGAGGATGTAGAGAGATTTAAAAAAGAGCATAACATAAAAGATAGCGGCAAAAATATAGGAATTATTTGGAAAGAAGAGAGCGATTTCTCTCCTAAAACGACTCTTTTGCAAGCTTTAATAGAGGAGCTTAAAGGGGAAGGTATTAATCTATACTCTTTGCAAGAGAATCTCTCTTTGGAAGAGAAAGAGATTTTGGAAAAAGAGGGAGTTGAATCTATAGGGGAGGATTTGGAAGATTATTACGATAAAGCTTCGATGATAGCCAATATGGATAGAGTTGTGGGAGTGGATACTCCTTTGACAAGACTTTCCGGAGCTATGGGTAAGAAAACGGCTCTTTTATTAGGAAAGAAAAACGACTGGATCTGGGGAGAGAAGGATAAAAGAAGCGCTTGGTACGATTCTATCTCCATATATAAACTTTATGACGACAACTACAAAAAAACGCTTAAGAAAATAGCTAAAAATATCAAAATCTAAATTCCGACTCTTATTCACGGGTGCTTTCGGCACTCCGTGACAAAAGAAGCGACCTTAAGAACCGTCATCATTTAACGATCGTTTAATCTTTGTGTTTATAATTTAAGTTTGAATTACAAACAAAGGAAAAAATTATGAAGAAAAGTTTAATATTTTTATTAATTTTACTATCCGCCTCTTATGCGGAGAGAGAACCGAACGATACTTGCTTAGAGTCGGAGCCTATGATTTTATTGGACGGTGCCGATTCCAAAATAAGCGATCAAATGGTGGGATCCATAGTCTCTACCAAATATGATACGGTAAATAACAAACCCGATTACGATAAAGACTACTACCATTTTACTCCTAAAGTATCGGGAGAGGTGGAGGTATCTTTTGTCGGAAGCGGAAATATGTATTTTTGGATCGGAACCAAAGGGTGCGATAAGGGTTGGAATATAAGTAGGGAGTTTTCAAGAAGCGTAACTAAAATCTTTCACGTAGAAGCCAATCAGAGAGTGCAATTAAGGCCTATGTGCAGGTGGCAAAGGGATTATACGATAAACGTAACTTTCACACCCGATAAGCAGCAGCCGGACGTATCGGGAAATACTTTGGAAGATTTCGTAAAGAGAATGTATACCACCGCTTTGAAAAGAGAGCCGGAAGAGGGCGGATTTAATTATTGGACCGGTGTTCTTAGAAACGGAGATACCACGGCTGTGGATATGGCCAAATTTTTCTTCGATTCACCGGAATTTAAATCGTTCAACCTCTCAAACGAGGAGTTTCTAAATAGAGTTTATGCCACTATAATGAATAGAAAACCCGATCAAGAGGGGTATGAGTATTGGCTAAACAAACTAAATAGCGGTGAAGTTACAAGAAGCGAAGTTGTGGCTATGTTTGTGGATGCTCCGGAATTTAAAAAGCTTGCCGAGCAATATGGCATAAAAGCAAATAACCTTCCTCCGCACTAAAAATGAATAACGAAGATTTTATAAGAAGGGATCTAAAACATATTTGGCATCCTTGCACTCAAATGAAAGATCACGAATCTTTGCCTCTTATTCCCATAAAAAGAGGCAAGGGTGTCTATCTGTACGATTATGAGGGCAACTCTTATATAGATGCCATAAGCTCTTGGTGGGTTAATCTTTTCGGACATTCAAACGCGTATATAAATTCCAAGATAAAAGAGCAGCTTGAGGAGTTGGAGCATGTGATTTTTGCGGGATTTACGCATGAACCGATAGTGAAACTTAGCGAAAGGCTCGTAAAGATCGCTCCGAAAAATCTAAATAAATGCTTCTTTGCCGACAACGGATCGTCAGCCGTAGAAGTGGCTATAAAGATGAGTTTTCATTATCATAAGAATAGGGGAGAGATAAAACCTTATTTTCTTTCTCTAACCAACTCCTATCACGGGGAGACTCTCGGGGCATTGGCCGTCGGAGACGTGGGACTTTATAAAGATACTTATAAAGAGATTTTGATAAAGACTCTTCAAACGCCCGTTCCAAAAGATGAAAGCATAGAGAGCGCAAAGGAGGCTTTGAAGGATTTTGAAAAAATCGTAGAGAGATATAGAGGTGAAATTTCGGCTTTCATTTTCGAGCCACTTGTGCAGTGTGCGGGATATATGCATATGTATCATCCCTACTTTTTGAAAGAGGCGGCCAAAATATGCAAAAAAGAAGGTATCCACCTGATAGCGGATGAAATAGCGGTTGGATTTGGCAGAACCGGAGAGATGTTTGCTTGTGACACAGCCGAAATTTCTCCCGATTTTATGGCGCTTTCCAAAGGGCTTACGGGAGGGTATCTGCCTCTTTCGGTGGTTATGACTACGGATGAGGTTTACAGTGCTTTTTATTGCGACTATTTGGAGATGAAAGCGTTTTTGCACTCTCACAGCTACACCGGCAATCCTTTGGCCTGCACCGCGGCAAACGCCGTTTTGGATATTTTCGAGAAAGAGAATGTTTTAGAAAAAAATAGAGAAAAAATCGATTATATTCATCAAAAATTGCAACAGTTTAAAGACTTGCCAAATGTAAAAGAGATTAGACAAAGAGGAATGATAGCGGCTGTTGAGCTTAAAGGGTATGATTTTAAAGAGAGAGTTAATTTAAAAATTTTCAAATACGCCACTAAAAACGAAGTTTTGCTAAGACCTCTTGGAAATGTAGTCTATTTTATGCCTCCGTACGTTATAACAAATAGTGAAATAGATAAGATGATGAAAGTAGCTTACAAGGCTTGCGAATCTCTTTTGTAAGAAGGGGAGAGCCCCTTCTTGTTAGTATCTTTCATAATAGCTTTTAGATACCATCGGGCTTCCTTCTATTCTAAACTCCGCTGTTAGATTGGAGTAGTCGTAAGTGATATGCGTTTTTGGAGTGGCCTCCAATCCCGGCGCGTAAACTTCGCTCCAAGTGCTTATTAAGTTGTTGTGCAGATCGTACTCAAAAAACGTCTTTTCGTCTATTACTCCGTCCGGTTTGTCCCCGGCACTCAAAGATTCGTCGGTATCTATTTCGATTAGATTTCCTTTCGAATCATAAATATATTTGTCTATCTCTTTTGTATTGCTTATAAAATCGGTATCTATGCTTTTTATGATATTTCCTTTGGAATCGTAAAAGTATTGAGTTTGACTATCTATGATACCGTCCGCATCCTCGTCGGTCTTTTCCAAGGTATTATCTTCGTTGTAGGTGACTATAACGGAGAAAACGCCGTCTATCGGGAAAGAGTCCGTTTTAATCGTTTTGTAGTTGCCGTTTGGATAATATTCGTAATATGTTCTGCTAAACTCCATATCTTGAGAATTCGTTACGCCGAAAGACTTCGCTACGGTTAGAAGTTTATTTGAGTAGGTATATTCGTTTTTGGCGGTGATTTCCATGGAAGTCGCCTCTTTAGAGGGGTATCCTTTGAAAATCTCTCTCGTTACGCAATTGTTTGTGTCATATTCGAATATCTGTACCATGTCCGTTTTTCCGTCGCCGTCGCTATCTATTTCGGTTTTTTTGATTCTTACCTTTCCAAAGTCGTTCGGAACGGGGCCGGTGACTTGAACGAAACACTCTTGATCTCCGTTTGACAAAGCTCCTCCGTTGCCGGATCCGGAATCTTCTTCTTCGCCGCTTGAGATTTGAAGATATTTTTTCTCCATATTTTTAAATTCGTTGCTATCGGCCATCATATCTATGATTTTATCTCTGCTGTATCCTCTCTCAAGCAAACCTTTCCAAAATCTAAATCCGGTCTCATCCGGAATTCTATCAAGCATAGTTTTATAAGCGTCGGTTACGAATTCGTCGTCGCTTTTGTTTTTACTTTTATATTCGGGAGAATTGAAGAAGTATTTTACGATATCCACTCCGGAGGCCTGCTGATTTTTAAGCTGTTTAACCCAATAATCAAGTCCGCCCGGATCCGACTCTCTACCTAAAATAATATTGTAAAATCTGATGGTAAAAGCCTTTATCCCGTCTTCTTGATTGTAAGGAACCACCCCGTAGTTTTGGCAAACCTGCTTGAATTCATCCGATAGAGCGAATCCGTAAAAGACGGCTTCCCTTTTTTTGCCGAAATTCTCCAGCTGATCGAGCCAATAAGCCTTTCCTCCGC
>JAADDG010000133.1 GCA_013154075.1 Campylobacterota bacterium
AAAAGCTCTTTACATCCTTTAGATCGAAACCGCTCGATAAAAACATCGCTTTGCCTCTCTTTAGCAAAAAGTCGGCCGCTTTCAATTTCGTAACGATTCCTCCTGTAGCAAAAGAGTGATTCGGAGAGCACTCCTCCTTTAAATCCTCCTCCTTTATCTCATGCACCACTTTAAGCACTTTGGCATCTTCGTTTTTTTTGGGATCTTTGTCATAATAACCGTCGATATCCGATAAAATCACCAACAAATCGGCATCGAAATAGTAGGCGGTATGGGCCGAAAGCTGATCGTTGTCTCCAAAAACCAGCTCCTCTATAGCCGTAGTGTCGTTTTCGTTTATGATAGGCAAAATTTTGTGCTTTAGCATGGACAAAACCGCTCTTTTTGCGTTTTCGGTCCTTTTTCTCGAATCGAAATCATCCGCGGTCAAAAGAACCTGTCCCGCCAAAAAGCCGAATTTTTCAAGCTTTTTTTGATAAACGCTCATCAAATAGGGCTGCCCTACGGAGCAAAGAGCCTGCTTGTTTCCCACTATCTGCTTATCGAGCCTTATTTTGGTATATCCTGCGGCAACCGCTCCGGAAGAGACCAAAATAACCTCATATCTCTCCATCAAAGAGACAATAAAGGAGATAAGATTCATAATCCTATCTCTTGCGAGTCTGTTTTGATCGGTTAGAACGTGGGTTCCTACTTTAATCACTATTCTCTTCATTCTTCTGTCTCTTTAGCTTTTTTACGATATCGTTTAGAGCGAACATCAAAGGCTTTATATTGATATTGGCTACCGCGGAGATAGGCACCGCAAAAAACGGCTTTTTGGGATCATACTCGTCGATATCTTGCAAAAAGTAGGGATATTCGTCCAAAAAACCGTAATTATTCTCAACCTCTTTGGAAGTTAGATCAAACTCTTTTAGAAAATTTTCTATCTTCTCTTTAGCCTCCTCTTTGCTCAAAGCGTCCACTCTGCTAAAAGCTATGGCGAAAGATCTCTCGGCAAGCTTTGAAGAGAAGTTTTTAAGCTCCTTTTTAAGCTCTCTATACTGATCTTCCAAAGTCCTATAATTTGCGATATCGAGCATAAAAAGCAAAAACTCCGTTCTCTCTATGTGTCTTAAAAACTCAAGTCCCAAGCCTCTACCTTCACTTGCTCCCTCGATAATTCCCGGAATATCGGCCATCACAAACGAATCGAAATCTCCTACTCTAACGATACCGAGTTTGGGAGTGAGAGTGGTAAATTCATAGTTTGCAATTTCCGGAGAGGCGTTTGACACGGTGGAGATGAGAGTCGATTTGCCCACATTCGGAAATCCCACAAGCCCGACATCGGCTATCAATTTAAGCTCAAGCCTAACCTCTCTCGTTTTGCCTTCGAGTCCGGGCTGAGCGTAAGTGGGCTTTTGATTGGTAGCGCTTTTAAAGTGCCAGTTTCCAAGGCCTCCTTTGCCGCCTTTTAAAAACAGCACCTTCTCTCCGTGATTGACGAGATCCAAAAGCACTTCGCCCGTCACTTTATCGATCACTTGAGTGCCGGGAGGAACTTTGATAATAAGATCCTCTCCTTTTTTGCCGTGCTTCTTTCTGCCCATACCCATTTGGCCGTTTTTGGCTTTTAGGTGTTTTTTGCCTTTGAAGTGGGAGAGTGTGTGGGTATTGTTATCTACGATGAAATATACGTCTCCTCCGTCTCCTCCGTCCCCTCCGTCAGGCCCTCCTTTGGGAACGAACTTCTCTCTCCTAAAAGAGACGCATCCCGCTCCTCCTTTACCGGAGCTGATAGTTAACTCGACATTATCTATAAACATAAAATTACCTTGATTTTTTTATCGAAATTGTATCAAATTAGGTGTTAAAAGAAATATAATTTTGAAGAATCGAAAGAAATTACAAAAGAATATCCCCAAAAAGGGGAAGAGTAGATTTATGCGGGATAGACGGAGACTTTTTTTCTTTGTTTGTCTTTTATCTCAAATTTCACATATCCGTCGATCAATGCGAAAATAGTATGATCTTTTCCCAAACCTACGTTGTTGCCGGGATGAACTTTCGTTCCTCTCTGTCTTATGATGATATTTCCGGCTCTAACGAACTCTCCGCCGAATTTCTTAACTCCAAGCCTTCTACCGGCCGAGTCTCTATTATTCTGGGTACTTCCTTGACCTTTCTTGTGAGCCATTATTTACTCCTTAAATTATGCAGAAATTTTATTAACTCTTACTCTCGTAAACTCTTTTCTAAAACCTTGTTTAAGCTTACTATCTTTTCTTCTTCTTTTTTTGAAGATAATTATTTTTTTACCTTTTTGGTGATTGATAACCTCAAGTTCTACTTTCGCTCCTTCCACATAAGGAGTCCCGATCTTCATCTCACCGTCGTTTACGGCTAACACTTCCGTTATCTCGATAACGTCTTTTGGCTGAGCGTCAAGTTTGTCGAGATTAAGATAATCTCCCTCTTGAACTTTGTATTGCTTCCCGCCATTTCCTATAATAGCATACATCGTGACGTTTCCTTTCTTCTTGATAATAATACTAAGAGAGCGGATTTTACCTAAAAAACAATTAAGCTTTGTTTAAATGAGAAAAATTTGCTATTTTAATTCTTCTATATCTATATTCAAAATCTCGCAAGCCCTATTCAAAAGATCTTCCGTAAAATCTATAACCTCTTTTATCTCTTCTCGTGGAGGTAAAACCTTTTCGAAAGTAGGATAAGATACTTCGATATGGTATTTATTGGCTACATATAAAATATCTTCATTTTCAATATGAATATCTCCCTCTACCAACTCATAAAGCTTAGGCAAATCATGTGTCTTTGGAATAGGTTTGTTCTCATAGGCCAAAAAAGATTTCAAAGCCTTCTCAATAGCATAATGCAAATCCACACCGATAACGTCGGTATAATGATTGGCATCGAACAAAATTTTTGCGGAACTTAAATCGTGATATACCTTCTCAAGCCACTCTTTCGCGGAAGTTCTATTTGGCATATAATACTTTCCCCTTTTTTAAAATATCTACTTTATAAAAATAATCTTCTCTTTTTTCTATATCATTCTTTTTTGCAGCCAAAACATCAAAAGCCAATTTATATTTTTTTATCAATTTTTTTAATCTTATATGAGCATCTATAGAATATCTTCTAATATCTTCTCTTTTAATATCATTTTTGATCAAAAACAGATCTATATCGCTCTCCTCATTCGGCTTTCCATATGCATAAGATCCGAAAAGTATAATTTTATCAGGATTTAGAGGCTTTAGAGCTTCTATGATTTCAGGCGTAATTTTCTCTATATCTATCATGATCCATATCTCTAAATAAATTGCATATATTTTTATTATATCAAAAAGAGGCTCTCTTATTCACTTAGTTTTTGATAGTACAGAAAAAGAATAATATTGATTTTCATATCCCCTTAAAATCGGGTCATTATCGTAATTACAAAAATCAAATTTTCATAGGAGGTGAGAAGTGAAAGTCTCAATCCCCTTAGAATCGGGTCATTATCGTAATTGATGACGCTCGTACCAAAAACGCCGACTTACGTAAGTCTCAATCCCCTTAGAATCGGGTCATTATCGTAATTAAATGATTCTCCAAAAAATAAAATCAGAAATCCAATAGTCTCAATCCCCTTAGAATCGGGTCATTATCGTAATCTCAGCTTTTTGAGCCTGTGGCAGATTTCCTCCTCGTCTCAATCCCCTTAGAATCGGGTCATTATCGTAATAAATCTTCTTTAAAGCCGTTAAGGCTAAAACGTCTCAATCCCCTTAGAATCGGGTCATTATCGTAATAAAAATGTACGGAATAAAAACATGGGTAAGCTTTGAGCCTGTCTCAATCCCCTTAGAATCGGGTCATTATCGTAATGGGCTGGTAAGCGGTAAGCTCCTGCACCGCTTGCTGGGTCTCAATCCCCTTAGAATCGGGTCATTATCGTAATAGAGAGAAGGGAAGCTCATTAATCCCTTCTCTCTTGAGTCTCAATCCCCTTAGAATCGGGTCATTATCGTAATTTGTTGGGCTCCCTAAAACAAGCCTCCTTAACCCCGTCTCAATCCCCTTAGAATCGGGTCATTATCGTAATCGATTTGGTTCTCCCCTTCCGGGGAGTGGAGTATCCACGTCTCAATCCCCTTAGAATCGGGTCATTATCGTAATGGCGTATCGGGGGATGAAGAGGTATACAAGGCAGATTTAATGAGTCTCAATCCCCTTAGAATCGGGTCATTATCGTAATAGGATATGAATATGCCTGGGAGGGCGTTGCAGGAGTCTCAATCCCCTTAGAATCGGGTCATTATCGTAATTAAAATCAGCGGAGAAAGCCTTGAGTACGAGGTAAAGAGCGGTCTCAATCCCCTTAGAATCGGGTCATTATCGTAATTTCCCATTTTAGGCTTCAAAAGATACCAATTCATTATGGAGAGTCTCAATCCCCTTAGAATCGGGTCATTATCGTAATTGGTGTCGAAACACCTCCTCAATTTTTTCCCCCGTCTTGTCTCAATCCCCTTAGAATCGGGTCATTATCGTAATGGGGAGTTGGGAGTTAAAATATCCGAGTTCGGGGGTCTCAATCCCCTTAGAATCGGGTCATTATCGTAATAAAAAAATTTAAGGAGATCGAGAGGAGGCTTGACCTCGTCTCAATCCCCTTAGAATCGGGTCATTATCGTAATACTTATATAAGTAGAAATGAAGCAAAAGAGGCTTTAAAGTCTCAATCCCCTTAGAATCGGGTCATTATCGTAATAGCCAGAGAGGGAGGGAAAATCTCTAAGCGGTTTTAGAGTCTCAATCCCCTTAGAATCGGGTCATTATCGTAATAATTCTTGGTGGATATTAGAACACCAGTTTTTGTCTCAATCCCCTTAGAATCGGGTCATTATCGTAATAAAAATGGAAGCCCTAATAAAAGAGATAGACGAGTCTCAATCCCCTTAGAATCGGGTCATTATCGTAATATTCGAGATGGAGAATGAATTTGATGAAGTAGATGAGGCCAGTCTCAATCCCCTTAGAATCGGGTCATTATCGTAATCAAGAAGGTGCGGAGATTGTTAATCAAATACCCGGTCTCAATCCCCTTAGAATCGGGTCATTATCGTAATATGGCAAAAAGCGGACTCGAAACAACACAAAAGAGTCTCAATCCCCTTAGAATCGGGTCATTATCGTAATTCGAAATGGAAGAGCTAAAAGAGGTGTTAAAACCTGTCTCAATCCCCTTAGAATCGGGTCATTATCGTAATTTTCAGGTTGAAATATGTAAAAACAGAGAAAGCATAAAAAAGGGTCTCAATCCCCTTAGAATCGGGTCATTATCGTAATTTTAGCAGGTTTGCCCGTCCTGCCTAAAAAAACGGGTCTCAATCCCCTTAGAATCGGGTCATTATCGTAATAGCAACAATGATAAGTTAAAGAGCCGAAATTTAGGTATTTGTATTGTAGCGCCTC
>JAADDG010000192.1 GCA_013154075.1 Campylobacterota bacterium
TGTATCCGTTAAAAGAATTAAAATCGTAAGAGAGATAATTTCTCATAGCCCTCTCAACTTCGCTTTCGGGGAAAAATTTAAAAGGCATATACACTATCTCCGCTTCAAAGCCCTTTCTCAAAAGCGCATCCCTAAGCCCGTTTGTCATCAACTCCGATCCGCCGTGAATGAAAGGTACTTGAATGGAAGCTATCAAAACTCTCAAGCTTTATACCCTATCAAAGCATAGTCTCTTGGAAGAGAAATATAATCTTTAAACTTCTCTATCTTATAATCTTTAATATCTTTTAGCTTAGATTCAAATTCGCTATGCTCTACAAGTTTATACTCCACATTTACAAAGCCTCTTGCCTCCATAAAAAAGGAGGTGCTTTCCGGATGAAGAGGATTTTTATGAGAAGGATCGAGATAAAAATCCGAAGATCCAACCCTAATATTTAAAGGATTTGGTGTCTCGAATATCACGACCCCTCCCTTTTTCAAAACTCTAACGATCTCATCCAAAATCTTTATAAAAAGCTCGAAATCAAGATGTTCTATTATATGAAAACCGCTAACGGCTCCCAAAGACTCATCTCTTAAACTTCTCAAATACTCCAAAGCGTCCGCTTCCACAACGTCAAGCCCCTTTTCTTTGCACAAAGAGATAGCGGCACTGTTTAGATCAACGCCTTTAGCTTTAAAACCTCTATCTTTCAAAAGCGACAGCCACTCTCCTCTGCCGCATCCAAGATCCAAAATCTCGCCTTCGGTTTTCTCTAAAAGAGGCAGATAAACCTCAAGCCTTCTTTTGATCTCCTCTTCAAAACCTCTAAAACGATTTTCAAAAAGAATATATAAAGCATCAAGATTATGTTTCTCTTCTTTCAAGATATTTTCTATCTGCTCTCTATCGATAGTTTTAGGAAGTCTTTTTCTAACCTCTTCCAAAATAAAAGAGAGACGCTTTTGATTATCCAAGGTATAGACTTTATACTCGGAGAGTCTATCTAAAAGAGTGGAAATCTCCTCTTTATCGCTCTTTGTAGAGAGTTTATAATCCAAAAGATTCAGTCTATCCTCCGCAAACTTCTTAAATCCTCCATAGTCATCTTTGATGGAGTAGAAGTTTTCGCTAAGGATTTTAAACTCATCTTTATTAACGGAATTTTTCGCAAAATAAGAGGATACATACTCTTTAAACCCCCTATAATCGCTATCAATCTCATAAAAGCGCTCTTTGAAGTCTTTCAAATCACTGATGAGATTGTCTTTGAAATTCTGAAATTCGGTAAAATCCTGTAAAGAGTCCTCTTTTAGTTTTTGAATACTTCTTTTAATCTTCTCACTCTCTTCGCTAATCTCTTGATATTTTTCGCTCAAAGAGACCACCGATTTTTCAAAAGAGCTGATTCTTTGATAAGTCTCTCTCATGATAGAGTCTATCATCTCTTCATTGATTCTTTGATTCTCTTTCAAATCTTCGATAGAGGCTTTCAGATAGTCTATCTCTTGTAAAATAAGCTCGTTTTTAGACAAAATATCTTCAAAATTTTTAATCATATACTCTTTAAAACCGAAATAATCCTCGCTTTTTTTATAAAGATTTTTTATATTGGCTTCTATCTCCTCAAAAGCTTTTAAAAAGTATCTCTCCTTCTCCTCTTTTTGCAAAAATTTGGCATTTACGTAAGCTTCAAACTCATTCATTCTAACTACAAGCTTAGGAAGTTTTAAAAGAGTCGTAAACCATCTAAAGAAGTATCCTAAAACAGGAATTTTATAAATTTTGGAGGTAAATCTGACTTTGCCAAGCCCTTTTATTTTCGTTTTTACTCTTTTGCCTTCGGGGGAGTAGCGAATTTCGGCAAGAATTTGAAGTTTATCCTTTCTGCCGCTTCTTAAATCTTCTAAAAATCTTCTAAGCCCCTCTTCATCCGCCTCTCTTTTCAAAAGAGCGATATAGGCGTTTTTTATAAAATCGACATCATGAAATTTCAAAAGCTCACTTAATTCGTAACTATCTTTTATCTCTATCTCATCTTTCTTATCCGCTATGGGAGATACTATTTTAAAATCCTCTTTTTGCTCTTTTTCATTCAAAGATTCTTTCTTACTTTTGCTCTCTTTTTTAATTATCTCTATGATTTCGTCAATACTTAAATCTTTACTCATCTTTTAGCTCTTTAATCTCTATTTTCGGCTCAAGTCTGCAAAGCCCCACGAAAGGCTTTCCTTTAAAACCGGCTATCTCGAATTCGCAAGCGTTATCTATCCAGTGAAAACATTTCTCTATATGGTTTTCGTTCGTATGCAAAGCGCTCGTTATCGTATATTTGCCCACTCCCACATTCATAACGCTCTCAAAAACGCAAACATATTTTTTATCTCTCTTCAAATCAACCAAAATATCGTGATAATAGGTGTTTGTCCCGAAAATATCCTGTCCGAATTTATCCCTGATAGCTATCCCCACCGTAACGCCGCTTATATCTTTGTAAGCTTCTATTTTAACAAAAATTTTCGCTTTTTCGCCTGAAGAGATCACGCTTCCTTTGCTATCTTCTCCCACTATCTTTACATCCGTTATCTTAGCGTCAAACGTCCCGAAAGAGTTTTGCTTTTTGATAACCTTCTCTTCCTTTTCATTCAATTTCGCTATCAGAAAATTATAACTGTTTATCACCTCTTCGGGAGAGCCCTCCTTGATAATCTCTCCTTTATGCAATAAAAAAAGCCTATCGCAAAGAAGCTTCAAAGAGTTTAGATCGTGAGATACGTAGATAATCCCCATAGCCTTTTTTTTACGCTCCCTCAAAGCTCTCGTGCACTTTTGCTGAAAATGCGCATCTCCCACCGCCAAAGCCTCATCCACTATCAAAATTTCAGGCTCGGAATAGATAGCTATCGAAAAGGCTAGCCTCATCTTCATTCCCGAAGAGTATGTATTGATAGGCTCATCTATATACTCTCCAAGTTCGCTAAACTCTATAATATCTTGAAGTTTTCTCTTTATCTCCCTCTCACTCATCCCTATAAGAGTTCCATTTAGAAAGATATTCTCTCTTCCGGTAAGCTCGCTGTTAAATCCCGTCCCAAGCTCCAAAAGAGCGGTAACTCTACCTTTCCTTACGATCTCTCCGCTTGTAGGATCCAAAACTCCCGCTATCAGCTTCAAAAGAGTACTTTTCCCGGCTCCATTCAAACCGATAATGCCCAAAGTCTCTCTTTCATATAAAAAAAAGGTTATATTTCTGTTTGCCACAAACTCTTTGTGATAGATCTTTTTGGTAAATACCTCCTTCAATCTATCTAAGTTATTTTCATAAATCTTAAATATCTTCGTAAGATTTCTAACTTCCAAAAGAGTTTTCAAATAATATCCTTGATAACGGGAACCATTTTTTTATAAAGGTAAGCGCTAAGGAAAGCAAGTATAAGCGTAACGATGCCCAAAACTAAAATCCCATCCCACCCTTTAGCTTCGGAGTGCAAAAAGAGATTTTGATAAAAACTTATAAAAGTATAAGCGATATTATAATCAACCGCATAAGGAAATCTATCGTAAATCATCTCTTTTACGTAAACTATCGGCGTTATCCAAAACCAAAGCTGTAAAAATACGGGAATTATCTCCTTTAGATCCTTAAAGAAAGGGACAAAAAGAGCTAAAATCACACCAAGAAAAAAGGCAAAAAGAGATTGCAAAAGCATAACGGGCAGAAGATACAAAAAATCCCAGCTAATAGGATAATCTATAATAATCAAAAACCCCACTCCAAGGAGCATGGAGATACAAAAAAGCAAAAATTCCACTATCAAAACGGATATCATAAAAGAGTATGCGGGGACGTTTATCTTTTTTAAAAGCTCCGCTTTTTCCAAAAAAACCATAGCCACTCTGTTTAAAAGAGTACTAAAAGAGCTCCAAGCCAAAAGCCCAGGCACAAGATATATGCTATAGGCATATTGGCTTTGAGCGATATTTAGCTTCATTTTCATAAAGTTCGAAAAAATCACCGTATAGATAAAAATCATTATAAGAGGGGAGATGACATACCAAAGCTCTCCGAAACTCATTCCCACATAACGATCTTTAAGATCTCTTTTTGCAAAGGAAAAAGCCAAAAGAAGGTTTCTTAGCAACTCTCTTCTCTTTTAAAATCGTCTTCAAGTCTTACGATATCATCCTCTTTAAGATATCTTCCCACTTGCGCTTCGATCAAAATCAGATCTATTTTGCCGGGGTTTGAGAGTCTGTGCTCTTGTCCGATAGGAATATAGGTAGATTCGTTCTCTCTTACCAAAATCTCCTTCTCGCCGTTTACGATCAAAGCGGTTCCGCTAACGACGATCCAATGCTCGCTTCTGTGATAGTGCTTTTGCAAAGAGAGTCTTTTGCCGGGCTTTACGACGATTCTTTTTATTTTGTATCCGTCCTCTTCCTCCAAAACGGAAAAATGCCCCCACGGCCTATAAACCTGCTTATGATAATCGACAATAGAGCTTCCTCTCTCTTTCAATTCGTTTACAACCTCTTTTACTTTTTGGGAGGAGTTTTTCGGCATAATCAAAAGAGCGTCTTCACTGTCTATAACAAGCAGATCCTCTATATCTATCGCACAAATTACTCTTTTTAATTCTCCGTAAAAAAGGTTATTTTTGGAGTTTTTTACTATAACTTCCCCCTTTACGGCATTACCCTCTTTATCCTTTTTCAGCTCCTTATATAGAGAATCGAAGCTTCCAAGATCGCTCCATCCCATAGAAACAGGCACCACTTTGACTCTGTCGCTCTTTTCCATCACGGCATAATCTATACTATTTTTTGGAATCTGCTCCATATCTTTTAGACAGATTCTAACTATATCCTCTCTTCTTTTCGATCTCTCGAAAGCTCTTCTGGACATCTCGTAAATCTCGAAAGCGTGCTTTTCAAGCTCTTTTAAAAATACTCCCGCTTGAAAGCAAAAAATTCCGCTATTCCAATAAAATCCGCCCCTTTTTAGATACTCTTTAGCGGTTTTTAAATCCGGCTTCTCTTTGAAAGATAGAACGTCATTTCCTTTAGCCTCTATATAGCCATATCCGGTATGCGCCGATTCGGGCTTTATGCCGAAAGTTACCAAAAACCCCTCTTTTGCAAACTCCTTAGCTTTCAAAACCGCATCTTTATAAGCATCTTTATCTTTTATCAAATGATCTGAGGGAGTAACGAGCAAAATCTCTTCGGGATCGACGCTAAAAGCGGTCAAAGCGATAGCCGCGGCCGTATCCCTGCCCACAGGCTCAAGCAGAAACTCCCCGCCCTTTATTCCCATCTCTTCCATCTGATCCAAAGCGATAAAATAGAGCTCTTCGTTAGAGACTATCACCTCTTTGTAACAAAGATCTCTATTTCTATCCACCGTCATTTGAAAAAGAGAGAGATCAAACATCTTTATAAACTGTTTAGGAAGATAGGTTCTTGAAA
>JAADDG010000081.1 GCA_013154075.1 Campylobacterota bacterium
GCAGGTTGGATACCTTTTTGGAGAACCTCTCCTTTGAATATCCAAACTTTAACGCCGATAACTCCGTAAGTAGTTCTTGCTTCGGCAAAACCGTAATCTATTCTCGCTCTTAAAGTGTGCAAAGGAACTCTTCCCTCTCTATACCACTCGGTTCTCGCCATCTCGGCTCCGCCGAGTCTTCCGGCTACCTGAACCTTAACTCCTTTGGCACCGTGTTTCAAAGCGTTTTGCATAACCTTCTTCATAGCTCTTCTAAAAGCGACCCTTCTCTCAAGCTGAGTAGCTATATTCTCGGCCGCAAGCTGAGCTGAAGCTTGAGGTCTTTTTTCCTCTTTTATGTTTATATTTACGTTTTTGTTTACAAGCGCGTTTAGTTTTTGTTTGATCTTCTCTATATCCGCACCTTTTTTACCGATAATCAAACCGGGTCTTGCGGCAACGATCGTAACTCTAAGTTTTTTAGCCGTTCTCTCTATAATAATTTGACTGATTCCGGCGTAATATAGCTCGCTTTTTAAGAATTTTCTTATTTTATAATCCTCTCCCACGTTTGCAGGAAGAGTTTCAATCGAAGGAAACCATCTCGATTCCCAGTTTCTATTGATTCCAAGTCTAAGACCTATAGGATTTACTTTTTGACCCATCTTAATTTTCCTTCTTTGTTTCTTCTGCCACTTCTACATAGATATGAGAAGTCGGTTTTCTAATAGGCGTAGCTCTACCTCTCGCTCTCGGTCTGAATCTTTTTAAAACTGGACCTTTGTCCACTCTGCACGAAGTTATAACAACCTCTTCAGGCTCGTAATCGCCGTTTGCAACCGCCGAAGCGATCACTTTGGAGATGATTTTAGCCGCTTTGTTGGGCATAAACTCCAAACTTGCAAGGGCCAACTCGGCATTCATCCCTTGAACCTCTCTTGCAATCAATCTCGCTTTAGTAGGAGAGAGTCTTATAAATCTCAAAGTCGCTTTACTCATCTTCTCCCCCCTTACTTACCTATTTTCTTTTGAACGGAACCTTTATGGCCTCTAAAGGTTCTCGTAGGTGCGAATTCGCCGAGTTTGTACCCTACGTGATTTTCGGTGATATATACCGGAACGAAGCTTCTTCCGTTATGAACGTTGATAGTAAGACCTATCATTTCCGGAGTTATAGTGCTTCTTCTCGACCATGTTTTTATAGGCTTGTTGTCTTTCGTCTCTTTAGCTTTCAAAACTTTTTTCATTAAATGGTCATCGACGAAAGGGCCTTTTTTCAATGATCGTGCCATCTATTTTCCTTTTCTTCTTGAAATTATTAACCTATCGCTAGATTTCTTTCTTCTTGTTTTATATCCCTTAGTAGGCATACCCCATGGAGTAACAGGATGACGACCGGAATTCTTCTTACCTTCACCACCACCGTGAGGGTGATCTACCGGGTTCATAGCCGAACCTCTCGTCTGAGGTCTGATTCCTCTATGTCTGTTTCTTCCCGCTTTTCCTATAACTACGTTGGACCACTCGGCGTTATCCACGGTTCCTACCGTAGCCATACACTCTCCGAGAATCATTCTCATCTCGCCGCTTGGAAGTCTTAGGATAACGTATTTGCCCTCTCTACCCATTAGCTGAGCGTATCCGCCTGCACTTCTTGCTATCTGTCCTCCGTGTCCGGGATGCATCTCTATATTGTGGATGATAGTTCCCACGGGAATGTTTTTAAGCTTCATAGCGTTTCCGGGTTTAACGTCAAGTCCGCCTTCCGCAGACATAACGATATCTCCCACTTTAACGCCTTCGGGATGAAGGATATATCTCTTCTCTCCGTCTACGTAAGTTACAAGAGAGATTCTGCAGTTTCTGTACGGATCATACTCGATCGTAGAAATTTTTCCGGGTACGCCGAACTTATCTCTTTTGAAATCTATAATTCTGTAAAACTTCTTAGCTCCACCCTCTTTATGTCTTGATGTGATTCTACCTCTATTGTTTCTTCCCGCATGAGAAGGAAGTTTTACCAAAAGTTTGGAAACGGTAGGTTTTGACGTGATATCGCTCGAATCGATACCGCTCATAAATCTTCTGCTGGGTGTATAAGGTTTATATGTTTTAATAGCCATGTTATACCTCTATACTTTCAATTTGAGCGCCTTCGGGCAATTTAACGTAAAATTTCTTATAATCGTTTCTTTTACCCGCAACGCCTCTAAATCTTTTTGTCTTACCTTTAACTTTAACGGAGTTCACTTTCAAAGGAACGAATCCGAAATAGTTTTTAAGAACCTCTTTCAAACCGTTTTTTGTCATTTTCGGAGACGTTTGGATTACAACGATCCCTTGTTCTTGAAGGCCCAAACTCTTTTCAGTATAAAGAATAGATTTAATATCAGTTATATCCGCCATTTTTAGCCCTCTTTAATTATTTTTTCTAACACTGGTTTTTCGATAATTATCGAATGATAAGTCGCAGCAAGATATGCGTTAAGCTCGTTTGGCTCTATCAAATAACAGTTGCTTAGATTTCTAAAAGCCAAAAACGTCTTCTCGTCAATCTCCTCTTTTATAACCAAAGCGTCTCTTAGTTTCAAAGAGTTGATTATAGCCGCTGCATCTTTCGTTTTGCCGGACTCTACTTTTATGCTATCCACAACAAATAGCTGTCCGTTTTCGGCCTTCTCGTTTAGGGCATATCTAAGCGCCAATTTCTTTTGTTTTTTGTTTACTTTAAGATCGTAATTTCTATTGTTTTTAGGTCCGTGCGCAACGCCTCCGCCTACCCAAATAGGGCTTCTCGTACTACCGGCTCTCGCACCGCCTCTACCTTTTTGAGCCCAAGGCTTCTTACCGCCTCCGCTAACTTCGGCTCTGGTTTTGGTTTTAGCACCGTTTGCTCTCAAAGCCGCCAAATAGGATTTTACATATAGATATAAGTTATGAGGGTTGATCTCGGCATATTGAGCCGGCAACTCCATCTCGCCGCTTTGAGCGAGTTTCTCATCCAAAACTATAGCTTTACTCATTTAACTATCCTTACTCTACCAAGTGATCCGTTAGCACCCGCTACGGAACCTTTCACTACCAAAATTCCGCTTTCCGGATCGAACGAAATCACCTCGTTTTTAACGGTATTTTTCGTATTTCCGTAATGTCCGGGCATCTTTTGTCCCGGCTGAACGCGTCCTGGCCATTCACACATACCAATAGAACCGACTCTTCTGTGAAATCTCGAACCGTGACTTGAAGGACCTCCGGCGAAATTCCATCTTTTCATAACACCGCTAAAACCTCTACCTTTTGAGAAGAAAGTGCTCTTTACAACTTTAGCCTCTTTCAAAGGAGCGGTGTCCAAATCTCCCGGCTCGCTGTTTGGAACCGTCAAAGTCGCAAATCTGTTATACTCTGAAGAGAGGTTGTATTTTTTTTGCTGTCCCATAATGGCTTTGTTGATTCTTTTGCCTCTGGGATAAGCTACGATAGCTCTTTTGTTCTCGTCCACTTCGCAAACTTTAGCTTCGACAACTTTCAAAAGAGTTACCGGAATACTTGGTACCGAAACTGTTCTGCTCATTCCGATTTTTTCTACGATATATTCCATAAAACTTCCTTTATTTACCCATAGCTCTGACTTCGACATTGATCTCCGGAGCTAAGTCCAGATTTCTAAGCGAATCTATAGTATCGCCTGTCGCAGAAACTATGTCTATCATTCTGGTATGAACTCTGATTTCGAATTGTTCTCTGGAGTCTTTGTTGATGTGCGGTGATCTAAGCACCGTATATCTTCTGATTTTTGTCGGTAACGGAATCGGGCCTTTTATCTCGGCACCTGTTCTTTTAACAGCCTCTACAATCGCTGCAACTGACCTGTCCAAAACATTGTGATCATAAGCCTTAAGCTTAAGTCTGATTTTTTCCATTAAAATCCCTCAATTAAAGAACTTGTCGCCTAAACGACACATTTTTGAAGACGAAATTATACTTTAAAAGGTTTATATAGTCAATAATTTTAGCCTTTTTTTCGGCACTTTGTTATTAATTAATTTCCTTTTAAAAAGGAAAAGTGTAAACTTTCAACATGAATATACTTGATTTTTTATATGAGCAGGATTTTAAAAAAATAAACTTTTTAGATAGGAAAATTTCAATTAAGGCTAAAAAAAGTTTCATTTACGGAACGAAAAAGAGCGGCAAAACCTATCTAATGTTCGATTATCTAAACCGCTTTCCAAAAAAAGAGACACTTTATATCGATCTAAACGACGATAGAATAGACAAAGAAGAGGTAAAAAACAACTTACAAAACTTTATCTCCCAAAAAGGTATAAACACTTTAGCTATCGACAATTTCGACTTCTCTTTCGCTCTTCCGCAATGCGAGAACATCCTAATAAGCTCCGATAGGAATCATCCAATAGAGGGGTTTGAGAAAATTCATCTATTTCCTTTGGATTTCGAGGAGTTTATCTCTTTTTATAAAAAATACTCCAATTTAGAAACTATGTTCAACATCTACGCAAAACTCGGAACATATCCTCACACTATCTTGCATTACAAAGAAAACACTTATCAAAACATGCAGGAGATGATAAAGGCTTCACTATCAAAAGAGGAGTATATGGTCTTTAGAAAATTCGCCCTTTTTCAAGGTATGAAAAAATCTCTCTTTCAAATATACAATCTAATAAAGAAAGAGCATAAAATCTCTAAAGATACTTTTTATAAAACGGTAAACGAGTTAAAAGAGAGAGAATTTATATTTTTGATAGATAAATTCGACCAGCCCAAATCTCCTAAAAAAATCTTTTTGATAGATTTTACTCTAAAAAATATTTTTACTTTTCAAAAAGACTTTATGAAAATGTTTGAAAATATGATCTTTTTAGAGCTTATAAAAAGGGGATATGATCTAACTTATACAGAAAATGCCGAGCTTTATGATCCGAAAAATAAAATAGTTTTTTTATCAATGCCTTTTCTGCCTGCCGATATTATAAAAACCAAGCTAAATTTGTTGGAAAACGGTTTTAAAAAAGAGGAAATCAAAAAGGTATACGTAATTACTCTTGAATATGAAGAGAGTTTTTTCAAAAACAAAACCGAATATCTTATAGAAAGTTTTTGGAATTTCGCTATAAAGATATAAACTGGTGACCCATAGGGGACTCGAACCCCTGTTACCGGCGTGAGAGGCCGGTGTCCTAACCGCTAGACGAATGGGCCGTTTTGCTTTGGAGAGTGAAATTGTATAAGATTTTTTCTTAAAAAAGGGTAAAATTATCCATAATTTATCAAAAGGAGACAAAATGAGAGTTCTTTTTGCAATATTTTTAGCTTTTATGCTATCTTCATGCGCCCTAAAACCTAAAGTGGAAAAATCGGAAGCGCTTTTGGTAACTTTCAAAACAAAAAAAATCGCTTACAGAGATACGGGATTTTTAAAAACGGC
>JAADDG010000202.1 GCA_013154075.1 Campylobacterota bacterium
TTTTTTCATAAAAGGTCTCCGTATCAAAATATCTAAAAGCCGTCTCTTTAAAATCTTCAAAAAGAGGAGCTTTAAAAAGCATCGGTTGTTTCGTCCGAGGATGTATAAAATAGATAATATAAGCATGCAACATAATGCGATTTATTTTATCGCTTTTGCTCTTAAAACCGTATAAATGGTCCCCCAAAATATGTCTGGACAAAGATGAGAGATGAACTCGTATCTGGTGAGTTCTGCCGGTAAAGAGTTTTGCGGCTATTAGCTCTTTTTTGGACTTCTTTGACAAAAGAAGTTTAATAAAAGCGCTTTTTGCCTCTCTTCCCGAAGGAACTATGCCCATTTTAAGCCTATTTTTCGGATTTCTTGCAATAGGTCTCTCCACTATCATATCCTCTTTTAAAGGAAGATCTATAATAGATAGATAATAACGCCCCATACTTTTATCTTCAAGTTGTCTGGAAAGAGCCAAATGAGAATCGTTGTTTTTGGCTATTACCAAAGCTCCGCTTGTCTCCTTATCTATTCTATGAACTATCCCGTGACGCTCTTTCGCCGCTAAAGTGGATAGAGAGATTCCTTTAGCCCTAAGCCAATCGACAACCGTAGGCTCTTTTACGCTTGGAGCCGGATGAACGGTAATAAAAGGAGGCTTGTTTATAACCAAAAGATTCTCATCTTCATAGATAATATCTATATCAAAATCCACATCTTTATACTCTTTATCCTCCTTCCTAGGCAAAGTTACAATAACTTTATCTCCCTCTTTTAATTTAAAACCGCTTTTTTTAATAACTTTGTCGTTTACCTTAACTCCTACCTCTTTTATAAGGTTTTCGACCTGATTTCTCGGAACTTCGAGCTTGGATTGCAAAATCTTATCCAACCTCCCCTTCTCTTTACAAATAAAATCCATCTCCATCCAAAAACTTTCAAATTAAAATTTTGCTATAATCATAATAAATTTAGATATTTTAAACTAAGCGTTTATATTCAAATCGCAAATCAAGGATCAGTTTGCTTCAAATAGACAGAAGAGTTTTAAGCCATTTCGATTTTCTAATTCCCTTAATTATATTACCCATAATAATAACTTCTCACATCTTAATAGGAGAGATAAATCCCACTTTAGCTCATAAACAAACCATCTATTTTATCATAGGAATAGGAGCTTTCTTACTATTTTTTATACTCCCTATAAGAAAATTCATCTGGATCGTACCGTTTTTTTATTGGTTTAATATTTTGCTGTTGGCTTTAGTAGATATCATAGGAGTTACGAAACTCGGAGCCACAAGATGGCTTGAAATTCCGTTTGTTCACTTCACTATCCAACCCTCCGAAATTTTCAAACCGTTTTTTATTTTAATGTTAGCATACTTAATAAAAAACGATCCTCCTCCTAAAGAAGGATATGATATAAAAAAATTCTTAAAATTTAGTTTCTATATTCTTTTACCTTTCTTTCTGATAGCCAAAGAACCGGATCTCGGAACGGCTATGATACTTCTTTTTGTCGGATACGGAACGCTCTTTATAGTGGGCGTAAATAGAAAAATATGGATATCGATATTTATAATTATCGTAATTTCGGCTCCGATTCTATACAACTCCCTTCACGATTATCAGAAAAAAAGAATAGAAGCCTTCATCCACAACAAACCGAGCTACCACGTAAAACAGTCTCTAATCACCATAGGCTCGGGAGGACTTATTGGGAAAAAGAAAGAGGAAGCCACTCAAGCAAGATTCAAGTTTCTACCGATCGCCACAAGTGACTTCATTTTCTCATATTTTGTAGAAAGATTCGGATTTTGGGGTGCTCTGACTTTAATATCGGCTTACGCTCTTTTGATAATACATCTGCTTATAACCAATTACAAACTGAAAGGAGACTATCTGGCCTCGGTAAGCGTAAGTGCTCTTGCGCTGATGATATTTTTCTATATGAGTATAAATATAGCTATGACTATAGGCTTATCTCCGGTAGTGGGAGTGCCTTTACCCTTTTTTAGTTACGGAGGAAGTAGTTTTATTACCTTTATGATGCTGTTTGGCATAGTGGAGAATATGCTTGCGTTTAGATTCGATTCTCTATACGAATCAATTCACTATAGATTTGGGAAATAACTTTTAAAGATAAATTAAGATTTAATTGATATAATTCTCTTCTCAAAATCAAGGGTCTTTAGCTCAGCTGGTTAGAGCACTCGGCTCATAACCGAGTGGTCGTAGGTTCGAGTCCTACAAGACCCACCATCCCCTTTGTGTGTAAAATCTAAACTCCCGTCAATTTTTTAATCCTTCTTTTTATATTTATTTTAGCAATAATTCTTCAGCTGTTTAAATTCAATCACCAAGCTAAATCGTATGTAAAAAAATTATTATCTTATTTTACTTTATTTTTTGAGTTTATTTATCTATTAAAAGAGACATAATTTTGTAAATTTAATTTTTCGTTGAACCAAAATTTAATGAAAAATATATTTTTTTTGTTATAAAATGATTCCTACGTAAAATTTATAAAGGAGAGCAACAATGAAAATTTCTTTATCTAAAGTGTTGATATCGGCTCTTATAACCGCTTCGACATTGACGGCAGCCGATATTACGCTTAATAAAGCCGGATATTTCGGTGAGCTTCATTATGATGCAAAATCTACTGACAACTATATATACACGGCAACAAGCAGCGGTATGGTGGTTTTGGACAGAAGTAATCTCGCAAATCCCGTATTTGCAGGAAAATATAAAACTAAAGAGGATGTTTTATCGATAGCTTTGAAAGGAAACACCGCTCTTTTAGCCGTAGGCAAATCGGGTCTTCATATAGTGGACGTATCGGACGTAAACAATTTAATCCCTTTAGCGGTAATAAAAACGGGAGGAGAAGTAAAAGACGTTACGATAAACGGTGATTTCGCATATATAGCGGACGCAACCAACGGAGTGTTTTCATACTCTCTTTTAGATCCTACAAACGTGACTCAAATGGGACAATTGGCCGCTTCAAAAGCAAGAGCGGTAGCAAGCAGCGGAAACTACCTATACGCAGCCACAGCCGACGGGATAAAAGTAATAAACATCTCCAATCCGGCATCTCTAAACGAAATAGCCACTATTCCTAACACTACGGCACAAGATCTTTTTATAAAAGGAGACGAACTTTACACCGCAAACGGACAAGACGGAATAAAAGTCTACGATATCAGCGATCCTACGAATCCTACCGAAATAGCGGATAAAAGCGTAACCGAAGAACTTTGGAACTCTAAGGGTGTGGCTATAGAAGACGCTTTAGTTTTTGCCGCAAACGGTCCTGCAGGAATAGCGGTTCTTAATGAAGGAAACTTACTAAAAAGAGCCGATCTTCCTATAAACGGAACGGCTTATAAATTCAACACTCTAAATAGAGAGGGTTTTATAGGACTATCCGGAGGTGCAAGCGGATTTGGAGTAATAGACTATAGAAAATTAACCGACGACAACGCTTCAAACGACTCCCTATCCATAGGAGCGAAATACGCCACGGTAGGTATGCCGGAGAAAACCACCATAAAAGGAAACACCCTATACGTAGCGGACGAAAACGGAGGTTTGCAAATCTTGGATATCACGGATCCGGCTAATCCTTCAAGAGTGGGAGGAGTAAATTTCGGATGTAGAGCTACGGCCGTTGAGGTAAACGATGACGAGAGTAAAGCTTACGTAACGGACGTATGTATGGGACTGTTTGCCGTAGATATAAGCGACAAAGAGGATCCTAAAGTTATAGAAAGCTCCGTAACACCTATGCCAAATCAAGCGGAAGCGAGAGATGTGAAAATAAAAGGTCAATACGCCTACGTAGCAAGCAGAACCGAAGGACTTCAAATAATAGACATTTCAAATCCGGATAATTTCGTAATGGTAGGAAGTTACGATACTCCCGGAAAAGCTTTGGCATTGGATATAGACGGCAATTATGCATATATCGCCGATGAAAACGAAACTCTACAAATCATAAATATAGAAGATCCGGCCAATCCGACACTTGCCGGAAGCTATCAA
This sequence comes from Campylobacterota bacterium, assembly GCA_013154075.1. GTDB lineage: Bacteria > Campylobacterota > Campylobacteria > Campylobacterales > JAADDG01 > JAADDG01. The sequence goes on from JAADDG010000202.1 coordinate 4,048, forward strand.
AGCGGATACTCTCACGATATCAAAGTCGTAGACGGCAAAGCTTATATCGCAAACTACACTTTCGGTCTTCAAATAGTTGACGTATCGGATCCGACAAATCCGAAACTTCTCGGAACATACGATTTCGATCCGGAAACTTCGGAAGATAGAGCGAGCGGAATAGACGTAAGCGGAGATTACGCTTATGTAGCATATAACGACCTTGGTGTAAAAGTGATAGATATATCAACCCCTTCCAATCCTACATTGGCCGCTCAAATCAAATTGGACGGAGTAGTTAGAAAAATAACCGTAAACGGAGATTATATTTACGCCTCCGATCAAGGAAGAGGAATAGACGTTCTAACTACCGCCACTTTAGGGCCTAAAGAGTCTTTCGTATCGAGACTTTACAGATATATGTTAAACAGTACATATGATGACGAAGGTATGAAATATTGGGTGGGAGAACTAAATAACGGAAAAAGCGCACTCGATATAGCGGAACAGTTCTTCTTCTCGGATCAATTTAGAGACGAACATCTAAACGATGAAGATTTCGTAAAAAGGTTATACTGGACATTCCTAAACAGAGATCCTCAAGAGGATATGGAAGGTGTAAATTATTGGAAAAGTCTGATAGAGGACAAAGGATACAGCAGACTATTGGTTCTATACGGAATAGCTTTCTCGGATGAGTTCAAACAACTTGCGGAAGAGGCGGGAATTACTCCATATAACTCTCAAAACAAACTAAAAGCGTTTCTTGAAAGACTATATGCATTGGTTATGACAAGACCTCAAGACGAATACGGCAAAACTTACGATCCGGAAGGATTGAAATATTGGATGAACGTACTGCAAAATCAAGAAAAAACAGCCGGAGACGTAGTCAAAGACTTCTATAACGCTCCCGAATTTACATCCAAAAACCTAAGCGATCCTGAATTCGTTAAAAACGCATACTACGCAATTATGGGAAGAGAGCCGGATGCGACGGGACTAAACTACTGGATAAGCCAACTTGCTCAAATCTCAAGAAACGATCTGTTGGATCAATTTATCCATTCGGAAGAGTTCCAAAAATATGCCGAAGAGTACGGTATAAAACCTTTCTAATCCATTTTTTATCAAAGAGGGAATTTTTTCCCTCTTTTTACTTCCATATTTCCGCATAACTTTTATATTTCAAATACCATTTTACTTTTATTATGCTACAATAATTATTATAGCTCTTAGGATTTATACAATGTTAAGCTTTATTAAAACAACTCCCTTAATTCTATTATCCATTCTCATTATCTTAACCGGTTGTGGCAATGAACAATCTTTGCTAAAAAATAGAGTGATTCTAAATAG
>JAADDG010000074.1 GCA_013154075.1 Campylobacterota bacterium
TCGAAAGTGAGAATGGGAGCTCAGCTTGCCGCAGGAACTACGGTGATGCCGGGAGCAAGTTATATAAATTTCAATGCCGGGACGTTGGGGCCCGTAATGGTTGAGGGAAGAATAAGCTCGAGTGCCGTTGTGGGAGCCGGAAGCGATGTCGGAGGCGGCGCGAGTATTTTGGGAGTGTTGAGCGGAACGAGCGGAAATCCGATCAGTATCGGCGAAAACTGCCTTCTTGGAGCAAACAGCGTGACAGGAGTGCCTCTTGGAGACGGATGTATAGTGGATGCGGGAATAGCAGTATTGGAAGGAACTAAATTTTACGTTTCCGAAGAAGAGTTTGCCAAAATAAAAGAGGCCAATCCAAGCTGGAGTGTTGAGTATAAAGATATCTTCAAAGGTGTAGAGCTTGCCGGATTGAACGGAGTGCATTTTAGACAAGACAGCACCACCGGACAGATGAAAATATTTAGAAGCAAAAAAGAGATAAAACTAAACGAAGATCTTCACTAAAAATTTTATAAGAAAAGGGGCTTTCGCTCCCTTTCTCCTCTCTCTTTGCAATAAAAACGAAATTAAATTATCTTTTTAAACTCCTCTTCATTAAAAGTCAATTTTACAAACTTTATGATAAACTGAAAAGAAAAATTGTTATTTGGTGTAAATATTAGTATAATTTTATTCGATATATAATAAATAAAGTTTTATCGTTTGATAAGGAAGTGTAATAAAAATGAAACTATCTTTAAATATGAAATTATTTTTACTCGCTTTGGTTCCTCTTATAGGACTTTTGTATTTTGCGGGTAGTAAACTGTATGACGAGTATAACTATAAATATACTCTTGAGAAGATAAAAAACGGTATGGAGTTCAATCAAAGGATCTCCTCTTTGATCGAAGAGATACAAAAAGAGAGACTTTTGAGTCTCAAATTCGTGCTGGATAAGAAAGAGTTTGACGAAAATCTGATAGTTCAGAGAAAAAAAGTGGATAGAGCCATAGAGGAGTTGGAGAAATTTGCAAATAACGTAAATCTCGAAATCTTTCCGAGAGAGATTTTCCCGAAAATCGATGCCTCTTTATCTCTTTTAAGTCAGCTTACGGAGCAGAGAAAATATATAGATAATCTAAATATCTCCACCGATATGCTTATAGATTACTATAGCGACATAAACAGCAATCTTTTGGATCTCTTATCGTTGACGGTAAAAAACAGCTATCACGACTCGAAACTCTCCTCTCTTTTATACTCATATACTCTATTTATGCCTATTAACGAGACGGTGGATTTAAAAAGCGTAGTTTTATTGGAGTCTATGAATAGAGGCGGTATAAAATATAGCACTCTTGTAAAATTGATTCAAACCATTGCCGCTCAAAAGGTTTTGAATAAGGAATTTTTAAATACGCTTCCCGAAGAGATAAAAAACAAAATCGATCCCTTTTTCAAAAAGTTCGGTAAAAACGATGAGGAGAGGATAAAAATATTATCTCTAAACAAAAATCCGGAAGAGGTTTTAAGAGATATAGATATAAACGAGTGGTATGATAGTGTAAGCAAAAGAAATAAAAAGATAAAATCTCTTCAAAAAGAGTTCATCGATAAAATTTACGGAGAGATTCAAAAAAGCTCCTCTAAATCACTTTATGGAGTGATAGTGGCTGCGGTTGTTATTCTTCTTACGCTTATCTTGTTTATTTCGGTAATGTTTCACCTACCGGAATTTAAATTTCAGTTAGATTACTTCAAATCGAGAATGAGAAGAAGATTTAGAAGCTGGTCTGAATATTGATATTGTAATTTAAGCTTTTTTTCACTATTTTGTTTAAAAAAGTCCCTTATCTTTAAGGATAGGGGCTTTTAAACAGATAGGGAAAAAAGATGATAGGCAAATTCGTCCTCGCCTCCGTCCTAACCGGTAGCGTTACCGGAATTTTCATAGTAGGCTACGCTCTTTTAACCAAATTTTTGAAACTTGTTTTGTTTTTGGATCATCCTATAGAAAGTATGTATAAGCTCCCTACATGGTATTTTTTTATCGTTCCCACCCTATCCATTTTGGTGGTTAACTTTTTTATTTTCAATAACAAAAATCTAAGAGAGTACGGAGTTAGAGAGATTGCCGAGGCGATAGAAGCCAATAAATTCACTTTAAGTATGAAAGATCTGCTTTTAAAGATTTTTGCCTCGTCCCTCTCGTTGGCAAGCGGATTTGCGGTGGGAAACGAGGGCCCGAGCGCGGCTATCGGAGCGGTAATAGCTCAAAAGATTCATAATCTAATAAAACTTCCTAAAAAACTTCTAAAAATCTCTTTAAGTATCGGAGCAAGCAGCGGAATAGCGGCGGTGTTTGTCTCTCCGGTTACGGGGATTATGTTTGCTATAGAAAATATCGCCTATGAGTTTGTCAAAAATTATGCAGGTTATTTGATTTTAGGAAGTGTGATATCTTTCAGTATAGCTTGGAATTTTTTGGAGTCTTTAATATTTACCTATTCTGCGGGGAAATTTATAGAGTATCGCTACGTTTATGCCACTTTGCTTTTTATACCTTTTATGACGTTTTTTATCTATTTTTATCTGACTCTAAAAGATATAGTTTTGAAGTTTTTTAGCGTCAAAATAACCGAAAGATTCGAAAGCTTTAGAAACTTCGTTTTTGCGATTATAGGAGGCAGTGTTATAGGAACCATTATGTCCATATCGCCTTATGCGGTTTTTAGCGGTCATGAGGTGGTATCTATCTTGATGAACGACAAACTTCATCTACCTTTAGTTTTTATTTTTAGCGTAGTCGTGCTTAGAATCATAGCCACCACCGTATCCATCTATGCAAACGCCATAGGAGGAATCTTCATCGCTTTGATGAGCATAGGAGCTTTTATAGGGTACGGATTTGCGGAAATCGTTAATCTCTTTTTCTTTTTGGAGGTGGAGCCTTTCTATTTTGCGGCTATCGGAGCGGCCGTCTTTATGGGAGTGAATATGAGACTTCCGCTTACGGCCATGGTTCTTGCTTTGGAGATCACTTACGATTACAACGTAATAGTGCCTACCGGAATAAGCGTAGTTTTGGTAACTTATCTTGCAAGTTTGAAATTTAACCTCAAAAAACTCACCATTCTTAGATTGAGAAAAGCTAAAAGACGCTGATTTTAACTAATACTAATCAATATTTTAGTATAATTGGCACCTTTTCGAAATATTCTCAAAAATCAAAAGGATTCTAATGGCCGGTCATAATAAATGGTCTAAAGTTAAACATATAAAAGCCAAAGAGGATGCCAAAAAAGGAAAACTCTTTACTAAAGCCGTAAAAGATATCATTTCGGCGGCAAAAGCGGGAGGAGGCAATCCCGATACCAATGCGGCTTTGAGACTTGCGATAGAGAGAGCCAAAGCCGTATCCATGCCTCAAAGCAACATTCAAAGAGCGATAGATAAGGCTACCGGAAATCTTCAAGGCGTTCATTATGACGAAATAACCTATGAAGGGTACGGACCGGGAGGCGTAGCCGTAATGGTAGAGTGTCTTACGGATAACAAAAATAGAACCGTAGCGAGTGTCAGACATGCTTTTTCCAAAAACGGAGGAAGTTTGGGCGAGAGCGGTTGCGTTTCTTGGATGTTTGAGAAAAAGGGTGTAATAAGCGTTCCAAGAAGCGAGAAAGATGAAGAGGTGATGGAGGTTGCGATGGATAATGGAGCAACCGATATTTTGGAGTTTGACGAGGTTTTGGTCATAGAAAGCGAGCCTGCGGATTTTGACGAGCTTTTGAAAGCCATAGAGAAAACGGGTGTGGAGATTTTGGAAAGCTCTGTGGGACTGGTCGCTACAAACGAGATAGATGTGGATGATCAGACGGCTGAGAAAGTTGAAAAACTTATAGATATGCTCGAAGAGATAGACGACGTCCAAAACGTTTACCATAATATGAAGTGACTAACTCATTAACATTCTGTTAATTAACTCATAGTATAATTTCGATATTAAATAAATTAAAATTAGGAGAAAATATGAACTTTAAAAAGAGATTGATAAGCACGGCCGTAGCCGCCGTAATAGCTTTCGGAGGAGCGGCTTACGCCAAAACTTACGCCGAAGTAAACGGACAAAAGATTACCGATCAAGATTTGAAATTCATTTTGCACTCTCTTGGGGGAGTCGATTTTAGCAAACTTCCAAAAGACAGACAAAAAAAGATAATCGATCAAGCGATCGAGAGAAAACTTCTATCCGATAAAGCTATCAAAGAGGGAATCGAAAACGATCCCGTTTATAAACAGACTCTAGAAAGCATCAAAAGAGATTTGGCACTTGAGATTTGGATGAAAAAACAGTATGCCGGTATTACGGTAACCGAAAAAGAGGTAAAAGATTACTACAACAAAAATAAAGACAAATTCAAAATGCCTGAACTCGTAAAGGCAAGACATATTTTAGTAAAGAGCGAAAAAGAGGCCAAAGAGATCATAAACGAGCTTAAGAAAGCCGGAAAAGGCAAAAAGCTTGAAGAGAAATTCATAGAGCTTGCCAAGAAAAAATCCGTAGGCCCAAGCGGTAAAAACGGCGGAGAGCTCGGCTGGTTCGATAGAAAACAGATGGTAAAAGAGTTTAGCGACGCGGCTTTCAAACTCAAAAAGGGAGAGTTTACGACTAAACCAGTAAAAACGCAATTTGGATACCATATAATCTATGTAGAGGATAAAAAACCTGCGGGCATTATGCCTTTGGATAAGGTTGAAAACTCCATTATAGCTCAATTGAAACTAAATAAATTCAAAGAGAAAGTTCAAAAAACCGCAAAAGAGTTAAGAAGCAAAGCTAAAATCAAATATCTAAATAAATAAGAGGTTGAAAAATGGGGCAAAAAATTTCCGACTTTGTAAAACCTGGTGTAGTAACGGGTGACGACGTTCAAAAGATATTTGAGATAGCCAAAGAGGAGGAGTTTGCTCTTCCCGCTGTAAACGTAGTGGGTACAAACTCCATAAATGCGGTGATGGAGGCTGCGGCCGAGGTCAATTCTCCCGTAATTATTCAGTTTTCAAACGGCGGAGCCTCTTTTTATGCCGGAAAGGGTCTAAAGAGTGAAAGAGCCGCCGTTTTGGGAGCGGTAAGCGGTGCGAGACATGTTCATTTACTTGCCGAGGAGTACGGAGTAGCGGTTATTTTGCATACGGATCACGCGGCAAGAAAGCTTCTTCCATGGGTTGACGGGCTTTTGGAAGAGGGTGAGAAGTTTTTCAAAGAGACGGGAAAACCTCTCTTTAGCTCTCATATGATAGATTTATCGGAAGAGCCTTTGGAAGAGAATATAAAGACTTGTGAAGAGTATTTAGAGAGAATGAGCAAAATGGGTATGACTCTCGAGATAGAGCT
>JAADDG010000024.1 GCA_013154075.1 Campylobacterota bacterium
TTAGATAGTGTTCATATTTTGCGTCTCTTCCATGAACGATATCGAAATACGCATCTTGCAATCTTTTCGTCATCTCTCCTCTCTTACCGTCTCCTATCACTCTCGCATCCACTTCTTTGATAGGAGTAACCTCGGCCGCGGTTCCCGTAAAAAAGGCTTCATCAGCTATATAAACCTCATCTCTTGTTATTCTTCTTCTCTCGATCGAAATTCCCATATCTTTGGCAATTTCCAAAACGGTTTTTTGAGTGATACTCTCAAGAGAATTATCGTTTGGAGGAGTTATCAAAACTCCGTCTCTTACGATAAAAAAGCACTCTCCGCTTCCCTCGGCCACAAAACCCTCATCATCCAAAAGCAAAGCCTCCTCATATCCGCACTCCAAAGCCTCAAATTTAGCCATTTGAGAGTTTAGATAGTTAGCTACAGCTTTGGCTTTTCCCATCGTAGATTTTACGCTGCTTCTTGCAAAAGAGGAGATTTTGACTCTAATTCCGTTTTTTAGTCCCTCGTCTCCGAGATAACTACCCCACTCCCAAGCCGCAATAGCGGTATGAACCGGAGCGTTTACGTGATAAAGCCCCATAACTCCGTATCCGAGATATATAAGAGGCCTTATATAGACATTCGATTCGAAATGATTTTGTCTTAAAATCTCTATTTGAGCTTTCTCAAGCTCCTCTTGAGTGAAATTCGGCTTTATCATAGTAATTTTTGCGGAGTCTATCAATCTTTTTGTATGCTCTTTGAGTCTGAAAATGGCAAGGCCCTTATCGGTCATATAGGCTCTTGTCCCCTCAAAGACTCCGTTTCCATAGTGAAGAGTATGAGTTAAGATATGAACGTTCGCTTTGTCCCACTCAACGAACTTTCCATCCATCCAGATATAGTCGGCTTTCTTCATGATTCTTTATCCTAATTTGTATTTTGTTATTTAAAAAGCCTTTATTATATCGTATCTTTTATTAAAAACTTGCCTTCTTTCGATTCCTTTTCCCTTTTTAGGGGCTCTATTTCGCTAAAAAAGAGCACCTTTCTTAGTTTTCTCTTCTTAGCTTCATACATCGCTTTATCGGCAAACTTCAATACGTCTTCTATCTTATCGCTGTCTTTTGGAAAGATGGAGGCTCCCATACTTGTAGAGACTTTTATCTCATGTCCGTTTATTTTGATACTTTTTGAAAAGATATCGAAAATCCTTTTGGAAAATCTTCTTATAGCCTCTTTGGCCCTCTTTTCGTCCAAAAACGTCAAAATTATCAAAAACTCGTCCCCTCCGAGTCTCAAAAAGATATCCTCCCCTCTAATCACTCTCTTTATAGAGGCGGCAACCACCCTAAGAAGCTCGTCTCCTATGTGGTGTCCCAAAGTATCGTTTACGTTTTTAAATCCGTTAAGATCAAAATACAAAAAACCAAGAGCACTTTTATTATATTTCGCCATCTCCACAAGATTGTCTATCTTGTCGTTTAAATAGGCTCTGTTTGGAATATCGGTCAAAGTATCGTGATAAGCCATATACTGGAGTCTGTTTTCCATCTCCTTTCTTTTGGTTACATCCAAAAAATATCCATTAAAAGAAGAGATTTTGCCTCTTGAATCCCTATCTATAACAATATATGCGTCAAAAACCTTAACTTTCTTATCTCTCGTAAGGACTCTAAATTCCTCTTCGAAAAAATTCACTCTCTTAGTAACCAAATCTCTAACTTTAGAGGATATCTTCTCATAATCCTCCCTAAAAATAATATCCTTAAAAGAGATCTTTTTAGAAAAAAAGTCAAAAGCGGAATATCCGAAATGGTTAATTACGTTTGGAGAGATATATTCCACGTCAAAATTTCTGGTAGGTTTGATTTTAACTATGATAACGGGACCTTGAACGAAAATATTTCTCTCAAAATCCATCATTTCATGAATATGCTCAAGCTCGTTATTGGTAACGGCGACAAGATGGGAAAGAGCTTTCAAGGTGGATATATATCCTTCGTCGGTTTTGAAATTTCGGGTGACCTTTTTGGATCTGACTTTAGGCGTTTCCGAAAGGGCCAAAACTGTCATCGTCTCGTTTAAAAATTCGTTCTTTTTTGCGGAGAGATGGTAAAACTCCCCGTAGGTAAAAAAACCGACCGTCTTTGCGAATTGAGAAAGATACGAAACCTCTATAGAGGCTCCTTCCTTAAAAAATCTTCTTCGAGCCATACAAGAGTATACGAAAACGGACTCTATCGCTCTATGCTGAAACTTTTTATTAACTTTATCCAAAGAGTTTAAAATGAAATCTATATTTCCAAGCCCGAATTGATAATACTCCCCCACCTTGATATTTCCGGCAAACTCCAAAGATCCGTCACCGTTTTTGGCTATTACGGCTCTTGCTATCTCTATTCCGTTTTTTATGGTAATTAAAGGAAACTCTATTCCAGTTTTAGGAAGCATATTGGCCGTCTCTTCCCCTAAATAGTGTCTATAGGCATCAACCGCCTTCATATTTTCTATTCTATAGACTCTATTTCCGACAGCGGAAGTTATTTTTAGTTTCTTTCCTATAGGAATCCATCCGAAACGATAATCGGTAGAGACTATCAGATTCTTATTGATCAAAACGGCCCCCACGGCTCCGTCTTCCAAAATCTCTTCACCGCAAATAGTAAAAGTATTTTTAAATCTGGCGTTATCTCCCGCAAGTCCCCCCGATAGTACGGTATCTTCCAAAATCTCTCCAATACCTTTTACGAAATCCTCCCCGTTTGTAAGAAGTCCGTCGGCGAAAGATATCAAAACCTTTGCGTTTTTACATTTGAGTTTCTTAGCAAGCTCGGCCCCCTTTTTAAAACTATTTTCTTGAGATACCCCTTTTACAAAAGCGATCTTTACATCCGTTTTATCAAAAGAGCTTATAGAGACAATAATTCTCTCTTCCTTCACTTCGTCATCTATTATCTCTCCGTCGGTAGTCGCACCTATAATAGAGGCTTTTGGGAAGATATCCTTTAGCTCGATAACCACTTTTTTAAGTCTGTCTCTATCGCAGATTCCGCTAAAGATCTGAATTAGAATCGATCTTTTGGAGTTTATCTCTTTTAGGGGCAGCTTTAAAAAATCATCTTTTTTTTCATAATCAACGACATAGGTTTTCAATATTTCACCTCTGAAGAATTTCTATATCTAATCATATCGTTAAAAAATAGAAATTTTTTTAGAGAAGTATTTTGGAAGAGACGGCCAAACAAGCAGTTTCGCTCTTTAGAATCAGAGGAGTATCGAAGCTTATGCCTTTTAAATCTTTAAAAATTTCTCTCTCTCTATCGCTAAATCCCCCTTCGGGACCTACTAAAATTTTCTTAATCTCATCATTTCCTTTATAAATATCTTTGCCAAAATCCAAAATATAGAGATCTTTAGTCTCTATCTCCTCTACAGAAGAGAGACTGTCTAAACTCATAAGAGAGCTTCTTCCGCACTGCATACAGGAATTTATCAAAATTCTCTCAAATCTTTTGAAATCAAGCCTAAAATTTTTCTGACTTCTATCGCAATATACGAAAGTTATCCCTTTTACACCCATCTCATTTAACATAGGAAGGGTCTTTTCTATCGTCTTAGGATCTATAACGCACCAAAACAGATAAAGCTCTTTTAAAGGCTCTACAACTCTCTCTTCACTCTCCTCAAGCTTTAAAACGGCTCTCTTTTTACCAACCTCCTCTACTCTATAAAAATACAAAAACGGATCTCTCAAATTCCTAAAACTTAAAAGATCTCCCCTCTTAAAGCGCCTGACTCTAAAAAGATACTTATATACTTCCCCCTCTACCTCTATAAAGGGCTCTTTGCTTCTTTCGTGATAAACAAACTGCATTTTACATTATATAAGCTACCGCAACCACTACGGTTAATAAGACTATATCCGAAATATACTTTTTTATAGCAAAAGATTTAAAAGCCTTCTGCGCCTCAAGATCTCCGTAACCGGTTCTTCTGTACTTTCTATGTTTCATTACCGAAGTTACGAAAATTACGATCCATACAGCTATCATCAAAATAACGCTTATTTTCAAAACGAACTGCTCAACAGTCCACACCAAAAGGCCCGTAAACAAAATCGCCGCAAGCAAAAGATAGTATTGAGGAGTCAAAAAGTCTATCTGTTTGACAAGTGCGGCAAACACCTGCTCTTTGGATATGAAATAGATATTCAAAAAAGCCAAAAGATACAAAACTCCCACAAAAAGCTGATGAGTCCACATGGAAGCTGAGAGAAGCTCTTGCAAAATAGATCCTTTTTTTCTTAAATTATAACAAAATAGCCGCTCTCTTAAATAAAAAAAGCTTTTTAAAAAATTGGTATGAATTTTGCTTTATATTTTTTTATGAACGGATTTTTTTATATTTCTTTAATTATTTTAATTTTATCCGATTTTGCCAATGCCGGTTTAGATGCGTGGGACTATAAAGATAAACAAAGATATATATCTACAAAGATAGAAGCTCAAAAATTTTCCCTAACCGTAGCATCTTTGGACGAAAACAATGAAAATTTTCAGCAATATAGCGGATATGTATGCCTAAGAGTAAAATCCCCCTCCTACACATCTCCTTGGAAAAAAATATATTTCAAAAATCAAACGAAAAAGAGAATCGATCTTACTATAAATAGATCCATAGGAGGCAAAGAGAGTGCCGTAATAGAGCTAAAAAAGGTAGAAAACAGCTGTCTTGAAAATAGCCGAATATATGAAAGCAGCGACAAATTTACCATAAGGCCTTTGAAATTTGTATTCTCCGTCCCAAAAAATCTAAAAAGCCAAAAAAGATACCTATTTAAAAACGCCATAAAAGCCATAAACGCTAAAGGAGAGATCTCAAAAAGCTACAATTTCGATAATCTTACTCTAAGCTATACAAAAAGAGACAGAAATCTAAAGCCCGACTCCTCTTTAAAAGGAGAGCTAAAAAGCAAACCTATCACCTTCAAAGAGGGAGTAAGCGATCTTGAGATATCGTTTTCGGATACGGCAAATATCCTCTTAAAGCTAATAGATGAAAACTATTGCAAAATAGATAAAGAGAGCCCAAATAGTATAAAAGGAGAGACGGATATAAATTTCCTTATCGATCATTTCAACCTCAAATTCATCTCTCCTCCTTCATTCAAAAACGCACACGAAAACTACACATACCTATCAAACGATCTGAATATGTCGGCTTTCATAGAGAATCTATCTTTGATAATAGAAGCGGCGGGAGAGGCAAATAAAACACTATTTAACTACAAAGATCCAAAAGATCGATATTTTGCAAATCTTTTGGACATAAACCAAACAGCC
>JAADDG010000235.1 GCA_013154075.1 Campylobacterota bacterium
AATCTTTGATGCCGATTTTCAAAGATGTGGCAAAGGAACTTAAAGAAGAAAAGATTTTAGTCGTTCCAAAGCATTTCACCCAAAAAGAGATACAAGAATTTTATGGTAATATAGAAGATTTTAAAATTATTCAAGATACGCAACAAGCCTTATATGAAAGCGATTTTGCATTCATCTGCTCCGGAACAGCTACGCTGGAAGCTGCGTTGATAGGTACCCCTTTCGTGCTTGTTTACAAGGCTAAAGCGATAGATTACTTCATCGCAAAAAGATTTGTAAAACTAAAATATGCCGGTCTTGCAAATATCATTTTGGATTTTTACGATAAAGAGCCCCTACATCGAGAACTTTTCCAAAACGACGTAAACAAAAAGGCTCTATTGAAAGCTTACAAAGAAGCCGACAGAGAGAAATTTATAAAAAATTCTTATATCTTAAAAGAGATTTTATCGCACGGAAGCAAAGATAATATAAAAAAGCTTCTTAAAACATAAAAAATAGTGTAAAATAGTCTATAATCACTTCTAAAAACAGCTAAAAATTAAATTTTATATATTCAAAAAGCAAGATTTAATATAATTTTGCAAAAAGGAGTCTCTTGAAAATAGTAGTAGCCTCTTCAAACAAAGGAAAAATCAAAGAGATACAAGATTATCTAAACGAATTTGAAGTTATTGCCTATACAGATCTTTTGGAAAAAACAAATATCGAGGAAAACGCCGATACGTTCAAAGAAAACGCCATAATAAAGGCAAACGAAATCTATAAAAAATTAAAAGATAGAGACGATATTATCGTATTATCGGACGATAGCGGGATTAGCGTACCCGCTTTGGGAAATATCCCGGGAATCTACAGTGCGAGATTTGCGGGAGAGAATGCAAGCGATAAAGATAATTTAGATAAACTTATAAAAGAGCTCAAAGACAGAGGTATAAAAAAAACAAAAGCGTTTTATACATGCGCCATAGCTTTGGCCACGAAAGAGGGAACCTTTACGGTGCACGGTTGGCTGTATGGAGAAGTGATAGACGAAGCGAGAGGAGATAACGGATTTGGATACGATCCGATGTTCATTCCATACGGATATGATAAAACGGTGGGAGAACTGCCAAAAGAGGAGAAGGAGAAATTTTCTCACAGAACCAAAGCTTTAAAACTTGCGAAAATTTTACTAAAAACAATAAAAGGATAGGAAATTGGCGAGTGTTCTTATAATAGGAGCGGGAGGAGTAGGAAGAGTAGTTGCGCACAAATGCGTTCAAAACAGAGATACGTTTGATAAGATCTCTCTTGCAAGCAGAACTCTAAGCAAATGCGAGCAGATTCAAAACGAAGTGGGAAAAGAGAATATAGATATCTATCAGGTAGACGCAGATAAAGTAGATGAGCTTGTAAAACTGATAGAGAAGGTAAAACCCGACGTAGTTATAAACGTAGCTCTTCCATATCAGGATCTAACGATTATGGAAGCGTGTCTTCAAACCGGAGTCGATTATCTCGATACGGCAAATTACGAGCATCCCGATACCGCAAAATTCGAGTACAAAGAGCAGTGGGCCTATCATGACAAATATAAAGAGAAAGGAATCATGGGGCTTCTTGGAAGCGGTTTCGATCCGGGAGTTACAAACGTATTTTGCGCCTACGCGGATCAATACCTTTTCGATACGATAGAATATATAGACATACTTGATTGCAACGCCGGCGATCACGGCTATCCGTTCGCTACGAACTTCAACCCTGAAATCAACCTAAGAGAGGTAAGTGCAAAAGGAAGATACTGGGAAAACGGCAAATGGATCGAAACCGAACCTATGGAGATAAAAATGGTCTGGGACTATCCCGAAATAGGCCCAAGAGACAGCTATCTTCTATATCATGAGGAGCTTGAGAGTCTAAGCAAAAACATCAAAGGATTAAAGAGAATCAGATTCTTTATGACATTTAGCGAAAGCTACCTTACGCATATGAAATGTTTGGAAAACGTAGGAATGTTAAGAATAGACGAAGTCGATTTCAACGGCTGCAAAATCGTCCCTATCCAGTTTCTAAAAGCTCTTTTGCCCGATCCCGCCTCTTTGGGTCCGAGAACCAAAGGAAAAACGAATATCGGATGTGTAATCGAGGGAGTGAAAGACGGAAAAAGAAAAAAGGTATATATCTATAACGTAAGCGATCACGAAAAGTGCTATCAAGAGACCAAAGCTCAAGCCGTAAGCTATACCACAGGCGTTCCCGCGGTTATCGGAGCGAAACTGATGGTAGAAAATATCTGGAAAAAACCGGGCGTATGGAATATGGAGCAGTTTGACGCAAAACCGTTTATGGACGAGCTAAACAAACAGGGACTTCCTTGGGTTATAAAAGAGCTTGAAGTTTAAAAAGGAAAAATATGAAGGCTTTAAGCAGCATAGAAAAGGTCTTAGATAGGATTCCAACTCCGTGCTATGTCTGCGAAGAGGAGTTATTGGAGAAAAATTTAAAGATACTCGATTACGTTCAGCAAAAGAGTAACGCAAAAATTCTTTTGGCACTAAAGGGATTCGCTTTTTATAGAACTTTCGATCTTATAAAGGAGTATCTCCACGGATGCAGCGCAAGCGGGCTTTACGAAGCTATGCTTGCGGATGAGGAGATGGGAAAAGAGATACATACCTACTCTCCCGCTTTCAAAGAAAAGGAGATAGGTGCGATAGCGGAGATTTCGGATCATCTGATATTCAACTCATTCAATCAGTGGCAGAAATTCAAAGATATAGCCATGCCTCTTAGCTCTTGCGGAATCAGAGTAAATCCGGAAGTCTCCTCCTCTCCTACGGATCTTTACAACCCGTGTGCTCCCTATAGCAGACTCGGAGTTACGAAAAAGGAGTTTAGAGAGGATCTGCTTGATGGGATAGAGGGGCTTCATTTCCACGCTCTTTGCGAACAAAACGCAGACGCTTTGGAAAAGGTTTTACAAGGATTTGAAGAGAAGTTCGGACATCTGATTCCGAGAATGAAATGGATCAATATGGGAGGAGGGCATCTGATAACATCTCCTAATTACGATGTAGAAAAACTGATAGAGATCATAAAAGATTTTAAACAAAGATACAACGATATAGAGGTTTATCTGGAGCCCGGAGAAGCGGTAGGAAGAAATACGGGAGTTTTGGTGGCAACCGTTTTGGATATAGTTCACAACGGAATGGATATAGCCATACTCGACACCTCCGCGGAAGCCCATATGCCAGATACCATCATCATGCCCTATAGACCGGAAGTTAGAAACGCGGGAAAACCGGGAGAGAAAAAATATACCTACAGACTTGGAGGAAATACCTGTCTTGCGGGAGATATTATGGGAGATTACTCCTTTGACGAGCCTTTGAAGGTGGGAGATAAGATAATTTTCGAAGATCAGATGCACTACACCATCGTAAAAAACACCACATTCAACGGAATAAAACTTCCATCTTTAGCTATTTTAAATAAAGAGGGCGAATTGAATATAATAAAAGAGTTTGGATATGTTCACTACAAAAGAAGATTATAGAGACAGAAGTCTCTATATCTTTATTTGATATTTTTGGGTTAGGACTTTAAACTCTTTGGAGTGTAAGAAGCTATCCAAAAGCTCATCTCTCGTTATCTTTTTGCTATCTAAAAGATCTTTCCAATAATCAAGACCTTCCCTGTCAGCCTCTCTTCCTAAAATCGCCCTATAGGCTATCTTTACGAACTCTTCGTTATTTACGCTTTTTTCTTTAAACTCTTTCGAATTAAAAAAACCTTTTACTATATCTAAAGCCCCTTTCTCTTTATTCAAAAGAGCTCTTTTCCAATCATCCATCCCCTTAGGATCGGAAGTTCTATTTAAAATCAAGGAGTATAGTCTCTCTATAAAAGATTCAAGCTGATTTGAAAGCTTGTAGTTTGTAATATCGCATTTATCGCAAAACTCCGCAAACTCCTTAGAAAAAGCAAACTCATAAACCAAAACTCTTCTGCTTTTCCCTCTCTTTAGCTCTCCAAGCCAGTAATCAAGCCCCTCCATGTCGGCCTCTCTTCCCAAAATGGTTTTGTAAGCCTTCCTTACAAACTCCTCATCGTTTAAATTTTTGCTTTTTAGCTCATCACTCTCAAAGAAATATTGCACCACATCGGTAGCGCTCATATCTCTTTTCAATTTACTCTCCCAGTACCTTTTCCCCTCCAAATCGGCATCTCTTGAGAGTATGTTTCTATAGCAGTTGTTTACAAAAACCGAGCAGTTGTCGCTTTTTACGTAGCTTTGGCCTAAAGTGTTAAAAAGAGCGATATCATCCAAACTCAAATCTCCCCTAACCAAAAAAAGCTCAAAAGAGACCACTCTATCGTTTGGAAAAGCTCTTTTTAGATCTTCGTTTAAATCTCTATCTATCTTATGCCATCTACCGTCACTTATATCTCCCAAAGAGATCCATACATACTCTCTTTGAGGATTGTTATAGTGATATTTATTAAATCCCGAAGGCTCATAAGTTAGATATACGTTATTTTTGTTTATCGTTTTTACGGATAAAAAGATAGTAAAATAGCTATTACTTTTTACGAAAAATTCTATATTTTTATGTTTTGTATCGCTAAATCTCCTATTTATCAAAAATCCCACACCGTTTTCGTTATTTGAGGTGTGATTTATAAAGCCGGAATTGGAAAGCCTTATGACCCTGCTTCTTTTTTGAGAATCGTAAATATTTTCTATCTTTCCATATCCCCAAGGAATATGATCATATAACCCCCACTTATTTGCGGTTTTGCTCTCGGCATCCTCCAACACTCTCTTATCTATTATATTTTGACTTACATCGCCGCCGCCATTTCCTGTATTTCCTGTATTTTCATCCTCTCTCAAAGGTTTTGTTTTGACACTAACCTCCACACCCGCAGAATCGCCTTGCAGATTAAAAGCTTTAACTTCATATCTATAAAGCGTATCGGATTTAAGTGAATTATCGGTAAAAGATGTTACATCAGGAGCGGTTATGTGAATGAGTTTACCGTCTCTAAAAATCTTAAATCCCATCTCGTTGTCCGAATTATCCACCCATCTAAGCTTCACTCTCGAATCATCTATAGCAAAAGCCTCCAAATTTCCCGGAGCCAAAGGAGTTGAAGGCTGATTATCTCCACTATTTGAACTATTATCCTCTTCTTCATTATCCTCTTTCACATCTCCTCCCAAAGGAGTATCGCTTAAAAAAGTATTAGAACACAAAGCATATTTTTGCGAGTCGCTAACCACTCTATACCCTTTTACATAGAGAACATACTCTCCCTTTTTCGCATTTTTGATAACTA
>JAADDG010000027.1 GCA_013154075.1 Campylobacterota bacterium
TGCAACTTTGAAAGCTCCCGGAGTGATAGCACCAACAGTTGCAGGTCCTATAATCAAAACGCCTTTATCTCTGGCGGTTTTATTCATGATTCTCGCAAGTCTCTCGGGAATACCCTCGGCAGTGATCATTATAGTCTTAAATTGATTCAAATCAAGGGCATCCATAGTAACGTTATAAGCGGTTCTAAAAGAAGCGAAGTTCAAAAGAACATCCGCATTAGGATGATTTTTAACAGCTTCGGCAGTGCTTCTATAGATAGGTATCATTACCTCTTCAGGACCGAAGAAGAACTTATCGAATTTATTCGAACTCGTCGGAGCGACTATGGCCGCGACTGACGGTTTCTCTCTATGAATAACATAATCATAATCAAGCATTCTTTGGATAGCGTTTCTATTGTTGTTCCAAAAAATCGCCTGCGTATCTTTAGTAAATAAAGCTCCCATTATTTCTCCTCCAATGCCATTCTAACGATATCCGTGATATGAGTCTCCGGTCCGTAAACCTCCATATCAAGTCCCAATCTCTCTGCAGCCTCTTTGATGTCTTTCAAACCTTTTTCGTAGTTAGGTCCGCCTCTTCTTACATAAATTTTGGTATTATGCTCTTTTAGTTTATCAGCATACTCTTCAAGAGCTTGAATAATTCCGGTAAAAGTTTTAGCAACATCGGTGAAGTTCGCTATAGCTCCTCCGATAATTAGGATCTTTCCTCTCTCATCCGGATATCTTGTCATAAGATCGAAAATCGTCTCAGCATAAAATTTGGTCTCTCCGGTAGTAGGACCTCCAGAATACTCTCCGTAGTTCGCAAGATCGGCAACTCCGGCAAGATCGGCAATCGTATCGGCATAAACGACGCTCGCTCCACCGCCTGCAACCATTGTCCAGATTCTACCTTTAGGATTAAGAATAGTAAGTTTCAAAGAAGCGCCGCTCTTTGCATCCGCTTCGGCAATAGCCTCTTCCTCAGGAGATTTCTCTTCCATTCCGAAAGCCGTAGGAAATTCGATATCTCCCCACTTATCTCTCATCATAAATCCGGCAGTATCGTCAAGTCTCGCGACAAGATCCAAAATATAAGCGTTATCGCCTTGCAACACGATAGGATTGATCTCAAGATAAGCGAAATTCAAATCTCTAAAGAATTTATAAAAAGCTTTCGCAAACTCCGCAAACTGTTTTTTTCTATCTTCGGGAATATCTTTCGGGATATTCTCTTCAATCAGCTTGTTTACTTCCTCTTCGCTTGCATTGATAGGAATCTTAAGCTCGGTAACTTTATCCCAATTCTCCTCAACTTCCATACCGCCTTCGGCACTCATATACAAAACATCGTCATTCTCATCAAAAGTGGTAGCCGCGATATAGTACTCCTCTTCTTGAGTATGAGGCGTAAAAGGCTCGACGATAAAATGAGTCAAAACTCCTTTTTGCCCGGAAAGTAGAGTAGTCTCTCCGCTTCTTTTCTCATCTATCCATTTAGCCGCATCTTCCAAAGTTACATCGCCCGGTTTATTCACTTTGAAAAGAACGAGATTGTTTTTACCCCTCTTTCCAAAAAGCATATCCGGTTTAGCAACCAAAGGCTTCTCATTTAGCCACTTATATTCGGGTTTTTTAGCAAGTTCTCTAAGTTCGTCACCGCTCGTAACCAAAACGGACTCGAAAGGATAATTTAGCCCTTTGAAATATTCGTTCCAATGATCATGGAACAGCCGCTTACCGTCATATTCGCGTATCGCTCTTTGAGCCATAGCTACTCCTTGTAATAAAATTTGTCAATATTCTATTTAATTTTATATAATGTATAGATTTATTGAAAGTTTTTTAGAGAAACTTTTTATTTAAGTGTTAATTTTTGAAACATAGTAGGTTTTAACGACTCTATTCATGTAACGAATCGAAACTTTTTTAAATTTTCCTTCTTTTGGAGCTTTTTGGGAAATATAGTACCTCCCTCCTTTGGAAATCTTATAAAATTTTAGTCTAAGACAAAGCTTTTCATCATCGCATTCTACTTTGTTTATACCCTCTTTCTTTAAATTATTAGCCAACTCCTTTACAAAATAAAATTTCTTTGCAAAATGTTTGGAGGGATCATCCAAAACCGCAAAAAGAACCTTATTAAAATGCAAAATCAAAAAGTTTAAAACCAAAAAAAACATCACAAAAGCAAAAAAGAATCTATGCACCTTCCTAAACTCTCTAAGTCTCACTCTGTAACTGCTAAAAAACACCCTAACCATCAAAGGAATACCTATAACCACAAAAGCCGCATAATCCTCTATGTGAATTCTTTGGCGAAAAGAAAATAGCAAAGATAACACCAATGCGGTAAAAGAGATAAACCATAAAATATCTTTTTTCTCTTTTATCAAAATCCTATACATCGCATAGAAAAAATAAAGAAATAAAAAAGGAGAGAATATAAGAGCATAAGCACCGAAAATATCCAAAAAATACCCTATAGGCTTTCCCGTAAATTCTATCTTATAAAGCAAAAAAGAGGCAATCAAAAGCAAAAAATTCAAAAGAGCGAAAAATTTATTTTTGATAAAATAGGCATAAATGATCAAAGAGATATATAAAATAAAAAAAGAGTTATCTATAAAAAGAGATATGATCAAAACCAAATATGAAATTTTTTTAAAACCTTTTAAATACAAAAGCAAAAAAAGCAGAGTGAAAAATACCACTATCGTTACATTATTTACCAAAACAGCGCCTATATCCACTCCCGGCAAAAGAGCGTAAATAAAAGCGCTAAATAAAGCGTCGGAATCCTTTTTAACAAAAAAGCGCCCCACTTCGTATATCAAAAATATATTCGCTATATGAAACAAAAGCAAAGGAAGTCTTAGGGCATAATCGTTTTGGCCAAAAATTGATGTAAAAAAGTGAGTTAAATAGTGTAAAAAAGAGTTTTCGTAAAAATATACCAAAGCCTCTTTGTAACTTATGGAGATATTGGAAACGTCATAAAACCAAATAAGGGAGCTAAAGGCTGCAATAAAAAAAAGATAGAGATAATTTTTCATAATTTCAAAAAATTATCGATTATCTCATGTCCATATTCGCTCATAATAGATTCGGGATGGAATTGTACACCGTAGATAGGATATCCATCTATCTCCAAAGCCATAATCTCTTGATCATCTTTACTGTAAGCTGTGGGAATTACACAAGAGGGCAAAGAACTCTGCTCCACAACCAAAGAGTGATATCTCGTAGCGGTAAACTCTTTTGGCAGATCTTTAAATAAAATACTCTCTTTGGTTACTTCCATTTTCGAGGTTTTGCCATGCATCAAATTCTTAGCTCCCACTATCTTTCCGCCAAAACTTTGAGCTATGGCCTGATGCCCCAAACATATCCCCAAAATCGGCTTTCTTCCTTTGAAATAATCTATCACTTCCAAACTTACCCCAGCCTCATTGGGAGTAGCGGGACCGGGAGATATAATAATTTTCTCGGGATTTAGAGCATCTATCTCCTTTACGCTCATAGCATCGTTTCTAATTACCTTCAAATTGGCCCCAAGCTCCAAACAATACTGCACGACATTGTAAGTAAAACTGTCATAGTTGTCTATCATTAAAATCATAATCTATGTATTCCTCGTTAAAGTTTAAAACTATACTTTTAACCAATAATTTTACCCTTTATCAGTGAGAAATACAATATCTATTTGACTATCTTCACATCTTCTTTGGATAGGCGGATGGCGGATTTGATTTCGTCTCTTTTGATATAGTAGTAGCTTCTACCTTCATACAGAAGATCGCCTCTAAATTTGGTTCCCGAAACTTCGAAAATCTTATTTTTCTCTCTAAAGATCTCCTCTCCAACTCTTTTACCTATAGGTTCATACAAAGTAGAAGCAAACAAAATAAGAAGTATTATGTAGAAAGTATCGAAAAATTTGGAAAGTTTGCTATACAGCATCAAGTAGCCGAACAAAAACGAAAGAGCCACTATAAGCCAGACATTTTGATTATCGACAAAAATGACGTTAAAATATTCGCCTATGTTATAGGTATTGAAATAATTGATTTTAAGTCCTATAAACAGAAGAAAATCCAAGAGAGACACGAGTATAAAACCAAAAAGAAAAGAGGTTACAATTTCTAAAATCATCTTAGTTTTTTTATCCTATCGTTTGAAATTTTATAAATTCGGGAGGGAGAAGAGTGGCTGAATCCTCTTTTGTCCCGCACGATAATATCGGCCTTTTCCAAAGCAAACTTAATATCAAACTCCTCTCCGCTTCTATTTGCGGAAGTGGAATAGAGCCATCCGAATCTCTTTAAAAACCGATAAAACTCTTCGTCAAAAACGACTCTTACGGCTTTGCCGTTTTCATATACGAAAGTTGATTTTTTCTCTCTTCTAACTCTCTTTCTAAATCTCTTTGGAACTCTCGCAAGATCTTTTAAAACATTCAAATCACAAGCATTGAGCAAAAAGGGCTTTTTTAAAGGACGCCCTTTTATTTTTCTTAATTTCTCTTCATTTTTGGAAACAAATCCCGCAACGGTATCGGTCTGGATAAAATATACGAGATTTCCATCCATTATTTTAAATAATCCTGCAAAGCTTTGGGCTCTATCTTTTTCTCTTTTTTTAGTTTCTTTATCGCCTCTATAGCCGCATTTGCCGCCGCAATCGTCGTAAAATACGGAATATTGAATCTCAGCACCGATTGCCTTATCTTCCTTGCGTCATCTTTGCTCGATTTATTATCGCTGGTATTGATAACCAAATCAATTTCGAGATTTTTTATCTTATCTTCAATATTCGGACGGCCTTCGCTTATTTTATAGACAAATTCCGACTCTATCCCGGCCTCCGTCAAAGCTTTGTGAGTTCCGCCGGTAGCTACGATCTTAAATCCCGCCTCTATAAAACCCTTTCCTATATCTTTGGCAAAAACCTTATCGATATCGGTTAGAGAGATAAATACCACTCCGCTTGTGGGAAGCTTGTTGGATGAAGCTATCTGACTCTTTGCAAAAGAGAGATCGAAAGTTTCGCTTATTCCCATCACCTCACCGGTAGATTTCATCTCCGGCCCCAAAATCAGATCGGCTCCGTGAAGCTTATTGAAAGGAAAGACAGCCTCTTTAACGGCTACGTGATTTTTGATCTTAGCTCTATAGACTTGCAGTTTTTCATCAAAATAGACTATCTTATATTTGTCATAAAACTCCAAAGCCTCTTTCAAATCTCCCTTATACATCACTCTCGTAGCCACTTTGGCCAACGG
>JAADDG010000140.1 GCA_013154075.1 Campylobacterota bacterium
TTTCAAAAAATCCGACTATATCAAACATCTAAACTCCTTATAGGTTTTTGTAAAAAAGTCTGCCGGTTATTATCAAAACCACTATCGCCACTCCGCCGAATATCAATCCGCTTACTGCTGTTTGGCTTGCTCCGGATAGAAAATGTCCGCTTGTACATCCTCCGGCAAGTCTTGCCCCGAAAACTACCAAAAATCCGCCTATAAAACTCCAAAAGAGTCTTGATGGGACGCTTGAATTTTTGTGTTTTTTCCAAAGGGGAGGAAGTACTCTGATTTTGAAAGTTTTTGTTACGAAAACGGATGTCAAAAATCCTCCGATCAAAACTCCTATCAAAAATATTATCTCCCAAGAGCCGCTATTTAAGACTTTTTTGCCATATTCCGTATCTCCAAGACCGAACATCTCGCTTCCAAGATAGGCTATGCCCGTAGAAGCCCCTACCGGTCTATCCGCTCCGATAGTGGAGAAAGATAGCAAAACCACTATCGCTATCAAGATACCGCCTTGCCACCAATTGATTCTTTTGGGTATGTTTTTCAAATTAGCTCCTTATCAAAAATATAAAATTAATTTATGAAACAGAATTTTAGCAGAACTTTTGCTATTAACTTATATTTATAAAAATAAAGAGTTTATTTTATAAAATTTATAAATAACTTTTGCTTACTACTTTTCGGAATTTTATTGTATAATGGCCAAAGGAAAAAAATTATCTTTTAAGGAAGGCTATGAGGGTAGTGATAGCTGTTTTTATTTTTGGTGCGATCTCTTTACTTGGTGATTCTGTAAACGGATGGAATCGTTTGCATTATGCGGTATTTAACGATGATTTTAATCTGACTAAAAAACTTATAGAAAAAGATCATATAGATATAGACTCAAAGTCGAAAGCGGGGATCTCGCCTCTTCATATAGCGGTAAAAAATAGGGATCTGCCGATGGTGAAACTTCTTTTGAAAGAGGGTGCCGATATAGATATTCAAGATAACAACGGCCTTACGCCTCTTCATTATGCCATCGGACAGAGGAGATTTGAGATAGTAAAGTATCTTGTTTTTCATGATGCGGATATAAATATCAAAAATATTTATGGAATTTCTCCTTTGCATCAAGCGGCTTATACGGGAGATTTGAAAACTGTGGAGTTTTTGATTCAAGCCGGTGCCGATATAAATGCGAAAAACAGGCTTGGAGCCACTCCTTATGATTTGGCTAAAGCTAAGGATAGACAAAGAGTTGCAAACTATTTATTAAATTATATGGGAAAGGATGAAAATGAGAGTAGTGATAAACGGTAAAGAGATGGATATCAAAGAGGGAATGAGTGTTTTGGAGCTTTTGAAGGAGCTTAAAATTTTGGATAAGACTATGGCGGTGGCAGTGAATTTGGAAGTGGTGAAAAAGGATGATTGGGATAAATTTATCGTTAAAGAGAACGATAGAGTGGAGTTTTTGAATTTTGTTGGAGGAGGATAATAAATATTTTAATATATTTTAACTATAATTGCGCCAATAATTTTTAAAATTCTATAAAGGTTAAAAATGAAGATAGATCTTATTGCTGCTGCAAGACCCAATTTTATGAAAATAGCTCCTCTTTATCACGAACTTAAGAACGACGAAGAAGTGGAGGCGAGAATCATACATACAGGGCAACATTACGATAGGAATATGTTTAGCGATATTTTTAAAGATTTGGAGCTTCCTTCTCCTCATGTGAGTCTCGGGATAGGAGGAGGTACTCACGCTTATCAAGTCGGAACTTTGATGATAGAGTATGAAAAGCAGATTTTGTCGGATATGCCCGATTTGGTAATAGTGGTGGGAGACGTAAACGCCACTATGGCGTGTGCCGTGACGGCTAAGAAGCTTCATATTCCCGTAGCTCATTTGGAGGCGGGTCTTAGAAGTTTCGATATGAGAATGCCCGAAGAGATAAATAGAATGGTTACCGATTCCATAGCCGACTATTTCTGGACTCCTTCGGTGGATGGGAACGAGAATCTCGTTAGAAGCGGAATAGATCCGAGCAAAATAGAGTTTGTCGGGAATATAATGATCGATTCTTTGGAAATGATGAGAGATAAGATAGAGAAAGAGGATATCGATAGAAAGCTTGGAGTAAAGAGAGGGGAGTTTGTAACGGTAACTTTTCATAGGCCTTCGAACGTGGATAATAGGGATAGGTTGGAGAAAATCGTAGATATATTGGTGGATTTAAGTAAAAAAGTAAAAGTAGTTTTTCCGATTCATCCAAGAACCAGAAAAAACTTAAACGAGTTTAACCTTTATGAGAAATTGGAGAGAGAACCTAATCTAATAATCAGCGAACCTTTAAGCTATAAGCAGTTTATGAAACTTATATTCGAGTCCAAATTCGTGCTAACCGATAGCGGCGGTATTCAAGAGGAGACAACTTATCTTCAAATACCTTGTTTGACTTTAAGAGATAATACCGAAAGGCCCGTAACGGTGACGAAAGGTACGAATACGCTCGTTAATTTTGAAAATATTGACGAAAATATAGAAAAAATTTTAAACGGTAGTTATAAAAAAGGCGAAATTCCTTTGCTTTGGGACGGTAAAACGGCCAAAAGAGTTCATAAAGAAATAAGAAAAATTATAAAAAGCTAAAGAATAGTATTTTAATATTGAATATATTGAATATTAAATAAACTTAAATTATCCACTTAAATAAAAAAATAGTATTTAAACATAATAATTATTATGTTAGTATAGTTTCATATTTTTAATTTCCACAAAGAAAGGAAGTAGCCATGAAAAAGTTTGCTACCGCGTTAGTGGTTTTAGGGTTGGCATTTGGAAGTTTAAGTGCGGCTAATACCGTATGGAATACCGGAAAATATAGAGATTTCGATAATAGAATGCAAGTTCTAAGCGTTCCCGGCGCTAAGGCTTTGAAAGTCACTATCAAAGGCGCTACGGAGTGCGGATATGATTATATATATATCTATGATTCGTGCGGAAAATTGGTGGCTAAACTTAGCGGAAACATAAATAAAACAGTTTATGTAAAAGGTGATTCCATCATCGCAAAACTTAGAGCCGATGATTCTTATACCGATAAAGGTGTGGTGGTAACCGTTTGCCCTACCGATAAAACACCGGTAGTTACCACTACGGCCTATGAGGATAGTTGCGGATGTTCTATAGCCGATCCCGATAGAGATCCTTCCGCCGGCCCCGTAGGTCCCGATCCTGATACCGATCCTTCCATCAGAGGAATGACCCCCGATCCGGATGTAGATCCTTCTTTGAGATAAAACGGGAGGGGATATCCCTCCTGATCTTTTCTTTTAATTTTTTGTGACTTCTTTATAGCTTCTGACATTTTCACTTCTTATGAGTTTTGGTATAATTTATAAATCAATTTATAAATCTTAAAAATAAACTAAAGATTTAAAATATATCAAAAATAAGGAAAACCTATGGATCCTCTCGTAACCTTCGTATATCCTATCTTGACAGGAGTAACCACAAACGCTTTGTATGACGGTATAAAGGCTATATTTCCAAAAAAGAGTTTTGAGAAACTTGAAAAGTTGGCGAAAGAGAAGAAAAAGGAGGAGTTTAAAGAACAGCTTGAAATGATTTTAGAACTAAATGAAGAGATAAGAGATAAATTGGAAGAGTTAAAAAGCGGAAAAACCGTAACTGTCACCCAGACTCATTATGGCAGCGGTGATAATGTAGGAAGAGATAAAATCGTAAAAAAATAAAAGATGCAAACAAATCAAACTCATTTCGGAAACGGTGATAATGTAGGAAGAGATAAAATAGTCAATAATTATTTTAATGAAATAAAAACCATATCCAAAGAAGAGCTAAAAGAAAAATTATTATTCTACTACCAAAACAACTTCAAAACCATTTCTTTACTTGAAAATCAAAAAAATATAGAAGAGATATTCGTAAACCTCGCTATCATAAAAGAAGAACCCAAAAAAGAGCAAAAAGAGCAAGAAGAACAAAAACAAAACAAAGAACTAACCTCAAGAAAAAATATCATACACTACTATGAAGAGATATATAAACCAAAAGAGCCGATAGAAGTAAAAGAGCTTATAGAAAAAGCAAAAAGAGGTGGTAGTTCAAAGGCTTTAATCTTTGGAAAAGCAGGTATAGGTAAAACTACTCTTTGCAAATATATCTCTTACCATTGGGCAAATGAGAAGCTATATAACGAGTTTGATTTGATTATCTATGTGGCTTTGAGAGAGTGGAAAGATGGAGGGATCGCAAAAGCTATAAAGATAAATTATTTCGGAGAGGATGAGAAAAAAGAGATCAAAATTGATGATATAAAAGATAAAGCTCTATTTCTATTTGACGGATATGATGAGCTAAAGGAAAATAAAAAGAAGCTTTTACAAAGAGAGATAAGAAATTATAACTTACAAAACTATATCATCACTTCTCGCCCATACGGATATACAAAGGGTGAGCTTGATATAAACGAAGAGTTTGAGACGATAGGCTTTACAGAAGAGAATGTAGAAGAGTATATAGATAAATTTTTCAAAGATGATGAAAATAAAGCTAAAAATCTAAAAGAGTATCTAAAAAACAATATCAATATAAAGCAGATCTCATATATTCCTTTGATGCTTGAGATGATATGCTCTTTGCATAATCAAAAAACTCTCTCTTCATCTCTTACTATGACAGATCTCTATAAAAAGATAAAAGATTATCTCCTAAATAAATATGCTTCAAAAAAAGGTGATCCAAGAGTATATCTTAGAAGAAATAGAAAAAAGATAGAAAAGCTTTTAGGAAAGATAGCTTTTGAAGCGCTAAAGAGACAAAAAATCCTATTTGACGGCGAGCTGATAGAAGAGATTTTGGAAGAAAATAAGATAGAATTTTTTGAAGAAAATATCATATATGCGGGCTTTTTGAAAACAGATAGGGAATATAAAGATATCTTAGATAGAAAGTTTGAATTTATCCACCTAACTTTTCAAGAGTTTTTTGCCGCTTTGTATGTCTCAACTCTATCAAAAGAGGAGATAAGCAAAATCATTCAAGAATATAAATTTTATCCATATATGCAGATATTCTTTGCATTTTTAGCAGG
This sequence comes from Campylobacterota bacterium, assembly GCA_013154075.1. Lineage (GTDB taxonomy): Bacteria > Campylobacterota > Campylobacteria > Campylobacterales > JAADDG01 > JAADDG01. The sequence continues at coordinate 5,103 of JAADDG010000140.1, forward strand.
AATTTTTGAAGATAAAGAGTTTTTATTAGATGAAATAAAAAAAGAACCAAAAGATATTTTAGGAATTTATAAACTTATATTTACTTTAAATCTTTTGAGTGAGATAAAAAAATATGAGATAAATTAATCAGTAGTAAATAACATCAATAACTTTATATTCCCTAT
>JAADDG010000146.1 GCA_013154075.1 Campylobacterota bacterium
TGGCGAAAGGCAAGGGGAGTGTGGCTTTGAAGATTTTGGAGAAGGCTAAAGAGTTTGATGTGCCTATCTTTCAAAACAAAGCTTTAGCCGAATCTCTTTTGGATGTGCAGTTGGAGGAGGAAGTTCCTCCGAAACTCTATAAAGCCGTGGTAGAGGTTTTTATCTGGCTTATGAAGAGTGAGAAAAAGGCTCAATTGAGTTAGTTTATAGTTTTAAGTAGTGTCGTGGCGGATGGATAGCTTTGGCGGCTAATATCAAGCTATGTTATAATAAATCAAAAAAGGCAAATTTATGCAAAAGCTTCCTATCGGTATTCAAACCTTTAGTCAAATTAGAGAAGAAAATTATATTTATATAGATAAAACTCATTTAGCTTTCGATTTGATAGAAAATTATAAATACGCTTTTCTCTCCCGTCCTCGCCGTTTTGGAAAGAGCCTCTTTTTGGATACTTTGCATAATATTTTTGAGGGAAATAGAGAGCTTTTTGAAGGTTTGGCGGTTTATGACAAGTGGAATTGGGAAGAGAGATATCCTGTTATTAAGATTAGCTGGGGCGGGAGCGATTATGTCTCTTTGGAAGAGACTAAACATAAAGCCTTTAGAGTATTGAAAGAGAATCAAAAAAGATTGGGTATTGTTTGTGAAGATGACTTCTCTCCTGCCGGCTGTTTAGAGGAGTTGATTCAAAAGGCTTATGATAAATATCAAAAAAGAGTGGTGGTTTTGGTAGATGAGTATGATAAACCGATCTTAAACAATATCGACAATACAAAACTTGCATTACAGAATAGAAACTTTCTAAGAGGTTTTTATGAAGTTTTGAAAGACAATGACGCTTATATTCAGTTTGCCTTTTTGACGGGGATTTCAAAATTTTCCAAAGCGAATATTTTTAGCGGGCTAAATAATATAGAAGATATCTCTCTTACTCCAAAATATGCAACTATTTGCGGATATACTCAAAAAGATATAGAAAATGATTTCAAAGAGCATTTAGAGGGAGCCGATCTTGAAAAAGTTAAAGAGTGGTATAACGGCTATAACTTTTTGGGCGAGAATGTTTATAATCCTTTTGATATCTTACAGTTTATTGATAATAATTTCTTTTTTAAAAACTATTGGTGGGAGAGCGGAAATCCTTCTTTTTTGATAACTCTGCTAAAACAGAAGCCTTACAATATTCCTGAACTTGAAAATATAACTGTCGGAGACGAGCTTTTAAACTCGTTTGAGATCGAAAACTTAAGACTTGAGGTGCTTTTGTTTCAAAGCGGCTATTTGACGATTGAGAAGTTTTATAATGATCCGGAATTTGGGATAAACGAGTATAAACTAAGAGTTCCGAATAAAGAGGTAAATATTAGTCTAAATAGATTGTTTTTAGATTATTTGACAAACGGTATAAGAGTGGAGAGAAGTATTATTAAAGCTTTGTTTGAAGCGGATTTGGAAAAGTTCAAAGAAATTTTTATCTCTCTCTTTGCATCCATTCCATATAACAATTATGTAAAAAACAACATCGGAGAGTATGAAGGGTATTATGCGAGTGTGTTTTATGCCTATTTAGCGGCAAGCGGATTGAAGATTATAGCTGAGGATGTTACGAATAGTTCAAGAATAGATTTAACTATCTTAATCCAAGATAAAGTTTATATTATCGAGTTTAAAGTGGATAGTGATAACGCATTACAGCAGATTAAAGAGAAAAACTATGCCAAAAAATATAAAAACGAAGCTAAAGAGATCTATTTAGTTGGAATTTGTTTTGATAGTGAAGAGAAAAACATTAAAAGTTTTGAATGGGAGAAATTATAGAGAAAAGTTCAAGCAAGCTCTTTGGCTTACTTGATTTTTTCCGCTTGATATGTGTAGATTTTGGGATGATATTTTAAGCAGTCTATCGGTAAAGAAGCCTTTAGACAAAGATGAGCGAAAAACTCTTCGAAAGTTTTGAGATCTTCCCACACTTGAGGCAAAAAAGTGGCTTGGTATCCGTTTAGTTGCAAAACCACTCCGTCTATTCCCGGTCTGATTTTTCTTTTTAGATCTTCAATATCCGTATATGGAAGCTCTTTTGGGACTGTTAAGAGAGATATTTCAAGCTCTATTTGCGGAAGCTCTTCTGCCGTTAGCGGATTGAATCTCGGATCAGAGAAGGCGGCCGCTTTGGCGTTGGCTATCAAATCGTCGATTAACGCTCTATGAGGGATGATGGATCCTATGCAGCCTCTTAGATTGTGATTTTTGTTTAGTGTGACGAATACCGCTCTTTTTTCCAAAAGCCAAGGATGCTCTTTGACAAGTTGATCTCTATCTATCAGTTTGGTTTTCGTAAACTCCTCTTCAATCGCTTTTCTTGCTATTTCTAACAGAACTCTTTTTTGCTCTTCGTTCATAGTTCATTCCTTTTATGTGAGTATCTATATCAAAGGAGGGTTTTCCTATATGATACCCTTGTGCGTAATCTACTCCGAGATTTTTTATTGTATCATAAATTTTTTGGGAAGATACGAATTCGGCGATCGTTTTTATGCCCAACGCTTTGGCGAATTTTACGATTGTTTGAACTATGATTTGAGCGTCTTCGTTTATATCAATGTTCTTTACAAGACTTCCGTCTATCTTTATATAATCTATTTGGAGTTTTAGAATATGATCGAAATTCGAATATCCCGAACCGAAATCGTCTATAGCTATTCTCGCTCCCAAAGCTTTTACTCTTTTTACGAAATCATAAATATCTTCCGAATTTTTAATATCGTCGCTTTCCAATATCTCAAATACCACCCAAGGTCCCAAATCGTACTCTATAAGTTTCTCTATAATGAAATTTGCCGTTTTTTGGTTTACAATATCTTTCGTAGAGATATTTATGGAAAATTCCATATATCTGTGATGGAATTTTTTGAAAGAGTTTTCTATCATCATACGCGTTAGGGATGAGTATAGTTTGTATTTGACGGCAAGTCCTATAAATTCGTTGGGAGGTATGATATTGTTTTGTTTATCTTTGATTCTCATTAAAGCTTCAAACTTTTCTATCTCCTGAGTTTGAATATTTTTGATCGGCTGGAAGAACGGAATTATGCGGTTGGAGTGTATCGCCTCTTTGATCGTATTTATCATATGGATACTTTTGCCCGACATCTCTTCTAAAGAGGATTGAGATGAAAAGATGGCATAAGGTTTCTTGTCCGCTTTGGCTCTTTTTAGGATCTGAAAAGCGTGTCCGAAAATCTTATCCGTATTTATTGCGGCTCCGAGAGTGAAAGTGATACTTATCTCCTCTCCTTTTATGACAAATTTTTCTTTGTTCATACTTGAGTGGAGAAGCTTTAGATAGTCTCTAAGCTCGTTGTACGAAATTTCGGAATTTATAAAAATACCGAAAATACTTGAGTCTATTTTATAAAGCTTAGATTCTTTGGTAGGTAGCTTTTTATTTATCCAATCCGATAGGGTCTTTAGGATGCAATCTCCCGCATCCACTCCGAAATATTCGTTATACATCCCCAAAGAGTCTATATCTATCAAAATCATGGAAGATTTGTTGTAATTTCTATGTTTTAGATCCTCAATTAATCTCAATCTATTGGGAAGTCCCGTTAGCTGATCTATATAGAGCTGTTCTTTCAGTTTTCTCTCCATCTCCATATGTTTTGAGATATCTATTGCAAATACGATGTAGCCTTCGTTTTTCTTTTTGTTTAAAAAGAACGGATGGATCGAGACGCTTATTGTATAGATTTTGCCGTCCTTTTTTATCTCTATCACTCCGTTGAAGGAGTCGTTTTTCTCTATAGCGTTTAAAATTCTTATTTTTTCTTTTTCCGATTCTTTATTGTTGAGAAAGAGATTGAAAAAATAGCTATCTTTCTTTAAATTTTCGATTTTCAACAGTTCTTTAAATTTTTCATTGGCATAGGTTATATTGAGATTGTTGTCCAATATTGCGAAAAGTCCGCTTTTCTCAAGTGCTTTTTGATAGGCGAGAACTTTATCTTTGTACGATTTGGTATTGTAGTGTTTTAATATCAAAGATCCCACAATTAGGAGGGTTAGGGCGGTTATTGCGACGATAATGACGAAATTTTCTTTAGGATTATATTCCAATAGAGAAAATAAAAGCCCTATAATTAAAGATACGTTAATGAATATAAAAAATTTAAAATATTTAGAATTTAAAAAACTGTTCATCTCTTTACTCTCGTCTATTTCTCTCTTTGGCTTATTGAATTATAACCAATAAAACTTAAAGCATAACTTTAAATAATTTTATTTAATAATAAAATCTAAAATTACGCAATAGAAAAATTTTTTCCAATATAAAAGACAATTTATCTCTCAATTAGATAATAAAAATTTTTATGGCTTTTTTACCGGCATTGTCATATAATATCAAGTTTGTAAAATATAGAAAAATAAGGCACTATTGTAATGATAAAAGAAATTTCGGTTGTGATTCCTGCTCACAATGAAGAGGGAAATATAGAGAAACTTGTCGAAAAAACCGAGAAGATGTTTAAAGATTACGATATCGGCGGAGAGATTATAGTAGTAGACGATAAGAGTAGCGATAATACTTTGCAAAATCTTTTGAAATTAAAAGCCAAAGCCCCTCATCTGAAAGTTTTATCCCATGAAAAAAATTGCGGGCAAAGCAGAGCTTTGCTTACCGGTATCAAAAACGCTTCTTATGAGATAATAGCTACGATGGACGGAGACGGCCAAAACGATCCGTTTGATATTCCAAAGTTGCTTGAAGCTTTGGAAAAAGGAGATGAAGATCTCAAAATGGTAGCAGGTTTTAGAAAAAAGAGGAAAGATACGATATTTAAAAAGATAGCTTCGAGAGTGGCTAACAAAATCAGAGCCTTTTTACTAAAAGACGATACCCCCGATAGCGGATGCGGGATAAAAGTGTTTTATAAAGAGACGTTTTTATCTCTTCCATATTTCGATCATATGCACAGATTTTTGCCTGCTCTCTTTCAAAGGGAAGGGGCTAAAGTGATTTCCGTGGAAGTTAATCACTTCCCAAGGGTTTGCGGTAAATCTCACTACAACAATTTTCAGCGCGGTGTCGTGGGGGTAGTGGATCTTTTGGGAGTTATGTGGCTTCAAAGAAGAAGCTGTCTAACTTCCGTTCATCGAAAGGATAATATTTGAGTAAAGATACGATGTGGCTTATTATAGGCTTTATGGGGCAGTTTTTCTTCTCCATGAGGTTTCTTATCCAATGGATTCAAAGCGAA
>JAADDG010000222.1 GCA_013154075.1 Campylobacterota bacterium
AGGCGTGTAGATGAGTGGGTTTAATTTCGATATATTGTCTGTTATTGTGGGCGTTGCTATAGGCTGGGTAGCCTTTTATATAAAACATTTGATTGAGATTAGAAAGTATAAGAAGGAGATAGAGGAGTACAAAGGGCATCTAAACAGACAGATGAAAATTACCCAAGAGGGTAATAAGGCTTTGATCGATGAGATAGAAAAACTCAAAAAAGAGAATGAAAATCTCAGAATTACGGTTAAAACTTTGGGACAAAAACCCGGTAGAAGCGAGCTTAGATTGTTAAACGTTTACGATTCCGCTTTGAGAAAGATGATGTTGAAGGCTCCCGGTTTCTCCTCGGCTTGGGAGATGGCTTTGCAAGAAGCTGAAAGAGAGTATGAGGAGAACGAGAAAGGACTTAGAACCGTTATCAAAAAGGTTTTTGGTCCGAGTATCTCTCATAAATCCGCCGAAGAGGGCGAAAACAGTAAATAGATTTAGGGCGAGGTGGAATACACCCGCTCGTTTTTAGGTCTTTTGCTGTCTTGCTCTATATTTTTTATTATGTATATCGGCGCTATAAAGATATAGGCTATCGTAGCTACCAAAAAAGCTATCAAAATATACAAAGGTAATCTTTTTTTCCAATTTCCCTTCATTTTAATTTACTCCCTAATGTTTTTGTCGATATAAATTATACAATTTTTTGGAGATGAAAATTTCTCTATGGAAATTGTTTTGGGTTTGTGATTAAAATTTAATCATAAAATGAATGATTTTGTAAGAAAGGATAAAGAATCCTTTTTATACAATATTGAGCACATCAACAAAATTTAAGGAGTATGATGATGAAAGCTATCAAGCTTAGCTTGGCTTTAGCGGCTCTTTTAGCCATGGGAGCTAATGCCGACGTTACTAATGTAAAATTTAGCGGAGATGCTAAACTATTCTACGGTACTAATGATGCCGATTCTCACGATCTTTTTGACAAAGCGGGAGCGATGGGGCAAGCAGCTGCCGATTTGAGTATGAGTGCCGATTTGGCAGGCGGTGTTAAACTCGAAGCTACCGTTACAGGTCTTAGCACTTTGGGACTTGAAAATAATCTTGTGAGCGCTATTTGGGCGGGATTTGACAATAGTGCCAACGGAAGTAACCCTCTAAACACTCAATGGTGGCTTAAAGAGGCTTATTTGGTAAAAACTTTCGGAAATACCACCTTGAAAATCGGACGCCAAACTTTGGATACGCCTCTTGCGTTTACTGAGACATGGAACATAGCAGAGAACACTTTTGATGCCGCTGTAATAGTAAATCAAGATCTTCAAGATACCACTTTGGTAGGTGCTTGGTTAGGTAGAGGAAACGGTGCGAGCGGTTTTTCTGTAACTCAAGCTGCTGCCGGTGGAGAGGACCCTTTCAGAACTTACGGTTCCGCTATAGATCCTGCAAGTGCTTCGGGCGCTTATGCTTTCGGATTGGTGACAAAAGCCGTTCCGGGACTTACTTTCCAAGGCTGGTATTATGATGTGGTTCAAATCGCTCAAGCTTATTGGTTTCAAGGAGATCTAAACGTAGAGGCTGTTCCAGGACTTACTTTCGGAGCTCAATATGCCAATATCTCTCCCGATGATCACTATAGCTGGGAAGATTCAAAAGGCTGGGCGATTAAGCTCGGATACGATTTCCAAAACGGTCTTAAAGCAAGTGCGGCTTATTCTTCTGTAGATGAGGATGGTGTTGTAAATATTTCAAATACGGCTACCGGAACAAACGGATCTCAATCTAAACTCTATACGGAGGCTTGGTGGAACTTCGGATACGTAGGTGCCGCGGGAACGGATGCTTATAACGTATCTTTGGAGTATACCGCTCAAAATATAGCAGATTTCGGTCTATACTATACCGATACTTCCAATGACAATAGTAATGTGGATATGAAAGAGGTTGCTTTAACGGCCGCTAAGTCTTACGGGCCTCTTGATGTAACTTTGGCTTACATCTATACAGATGCGGATGATCAAAACAACGGAGACTCTTACAACACTCTTCAAGCGTATTTCACTTACAACTTCTAATTCGCTTTGAAAAAGAAAGGGCGATTTTTCGCTCTTTCTCTTCAATTTCCTCAAAAAAATATAAAAAAAATTTTATTTCCTACGATATTAATTTAGCTAACTGATGTTATACGATTTTTGTTTCTATAAAAATTATAAGGAAAGATATTGGGACTGTTTGCTAAGCTGCTTAAAAAAGACAGAAGTGAAGATACCGTTCAAGAAAAGAGGGAAGTCGAGATAGAATTCGATAACGTTACTTTAGAAACTGAAAATATTTTAAATACGATCAAAGATGTGGCAAGATCTCAGAAAGTTAATCCCTCTTTATTGGATTTCGATATTTTGGATTACAAAACTTTTTATAAAGACGATACGAAAAGCGATGCCCAGTGGCAGGAACTCACCAAAAATAATATAGTAAATCTCGATAAAGAGAAATTTTTCCTAAATCCTTCCATCTATTTAAAACAGATATACAATATAACTATAAGGAAAAAAGAGCCCAAAGAGCATTTTACTTTAGATCTTACGGTGGCGGTGAATAAGCTTTTTACGAAAGTTACCGTAAATATTAAAAAAAGCGACAATATCCATTACTACTCCAAACTCGAACAAGATCTTTTGGATGAAATTAACAAAAAGAAAGTAAAAGCCGGGATTATGCTCGGAGTCTTTGAAGGTTCTCTTTCAAGGGAAGTAAAAAAGATCGTTTATAAAATAAAGATGGATAAGATGTTGAAAGAGGATCAGTCCTTTTTAGCTTGTGAGGGTTTCGAGCCCGAGAGAAGTATAGATGATAGAATCATTTTTCACTATAAAAGTAAATTTAAAAAAGAGGATGAAAACGGCAGAGTGGATCATACTAAAAAGGGTGTGATTTTACCTGTAAATAAGGGTGAAGTGATAATAGAGTATATCAAAGCCAAAAAGGGTGTAAACGGTAGAAATTGTAAAGGTAAATTTATCAGAGTAAAAGAGCCTGTGGAAAGATATAAAGATATGATAGAGGTTACCGAAAATATAGAAGTTAAGGAGGAAGAGGACAGAATCTTATATATAGCTAAGAAAAACGGTTATGTAAATCAGATCAAGAGAGGGGTTTACGATATAGGAGATAAGATGGAGGTGGGTGTCGTAAATCTCAAATCTACCGGATCGATAGAGGCGGGTACCGATACGGATGTAAAGCTTCATATAAAAGATAAAAGTGTTTTTAACGATGCCGTGGGTCCCGGTATGCAGATAGAATCGTCTCATATAAATATTCAAGGTAATGTCGGAAGCGGTGCGGTTTTGAAAGCGAACGATTTGGTAATCGGAGGACAAACTCATCAAAATTCCAAAATTTTTACAAAAACGGGAAAGATAAATGTACATAGAGGTAAGGTTGAAGGAAAAGAGATTTTAATAAACAGATTAGAGGGTGGTTATGTAGAGGCGGATGTGGTAAAAATCTCTCAGGCAGTGGGAGGACATATAAAGGCTAAAAAGATTATAGTTAAACAGCTTATGTCAAACTCTAAACTTAGCGCTTCTAAGCTGATAGAGATAAAAGAGCTCAAAGGAAGCGATAATAAATTTTTTATAGATCCCACGGTTGAGAGGGATTTTGTTCAAAAAAGAGACGATATAAAAAAAGAGATAGAAAGAATAAAAAATCTTTTAAAAACTTTGCCCCAAAAAGGTCTTCAAAAACAGGCTCTTATAGATAAAAATAGAGATACGATCGAATCTATAAAGAAAAAGATCGCCGAATATGAGGCGCTAAATAGAAAACCTCCCGCCACGTTTACCGATAAGGTGGAGAAATTTGAGAAGTTGAAAGAGAGCTATGAAAAAATTCAAGAGCAAATAAGGGAAAACAGAGAGCTTTTAGCCCAAAAAGAGAAAGAGCTTGTAGATCTTCAAAAAAGTATTTTTAAAGCCAGAGTGGTGGTTCACTCTCCTTGGACCGATTTTAATGAAGTTACGTTTAGACTTATAACTCCTCCTAAGAATTTGACTTACTATCCCGATAAAGGGGAGGATGTAAAAATAGTCTATCTAAAGCCCAAAGATGAAGAGCATAAGGATTTTGAGATAGTAAAGAGAAGAACCCTTTGACAATTTAATATTTTAACAAAGAAAATTTTGATACAATATCACTTCCCAATTTTTAACCGGAAAGGTGGTGATAGTAATGCCGGGTATTCTTGTACACCCGAACGAGTCTTTCGAGGAGGCGTATAGGAAGTTTAAAAAGCAGGTTGATAGAAATCTGATCGTTACCGAAGCGAGAGCGAGAAGATTTTATGAGCCGATGACCGAAAAGCGTAAGAAACAAAAAATTAACGCTCGAAAGAAAATGCTTAAAAGACTCTATATGCTTCGAAGATATGAAGCCAGACTCTAATTACTACTTAGGCGGTACGCTTTTGCGTATCGCCGCCTCTTTAAAGATTTTTCCCCTTATCCGATTTATCTACTAAAAACCTAATTTGAAAAAGGATATGAGATGATAAAGAAAAGCTTTTTGATTTTGGCCTCCGCTATTTTGGTATTTGCTTCTGAGGGTTCCGATATGCAACAGATGAGCGGTCAGGATATGTTTAATATTTTAAAACCTCAAATGAGTAAAATGTATGATAGTGTAATTCCTATGATAGAAAAAGCAGAAGAGTGTTTCCAAAACGCCAAAACGAAAGAGGCCGCTGTGAAATGTTCGGAAACCATGATGCAAGAGAGTGCTAAGTTTATGCCTCCAGGAATGGCGAAAGAGGCTATGAATAGCGAAGATTATAAAAATTTCGAATGGAATGACGAAGTTCGCAAAAAAACTGTGGAAGATCTTAGAAAAAGTAAAATCGAGATGCAAAAAATGCAAAAATGTATAAATAATAGTAAAACGATGAAAGATATGGATATCTGTATGAAAGAGATAGGCGTTGAGAAGAGGTAATCCTCTTCTTGATCCTTCCATTAAAATATAAGTAATTTAAATAAAAGCCTCCTTTAAATTTCCGCTTTCTAAAATCTCTCTTAAAATGGGCTTAAAGCTAATTAATTTCCCCACTTTTACGCTATAATAATTCTATGAGCGAAGATAAAAAAGAGCAAAACGGAAATAAAAAAGATAAAGAAGCATTCGTTTACGATAG
>JAADDG010000006.1 GCA_013154075.1 Campylobacterota bacterium
CCAAAGAAAATAAAATCACTTTTAGGATTAATTATCACTTAATCTTCTTTCGAGATAATATATATAGATAAGGAGTGCATCATGAAAAAAAAACTACTTTCCCTATCTATAATATCGGCAATATTGTTTGCGGGCTGTAATGCGGGAGGATATGTAACCGTGGGAGATAGATACCCCGTTACTTTGACATACGCAGAGTATAACGGAATAAATACTTATATAACCGAACCAAAAACCCAAAAAGAGATCATCATAATAAAAGATGAAAATCAGTTCGAGAAAATATACTCTTTTTACAATCCTTCCAAAACTTTGCCTAAAATAGACTTTGATGAATATGAGGTAATAGCGGTAATCGACGAAACAAGAAGAAGCGGGGGCTATTTCATAACCGTAGATGAGATTCAAGAGTATGAAGATTACATTTCAATAACGATAACCGAAAAAATTCCGGGAAGCAGTTGCTTCGTAACGCTTGCTTTGACGGAGCCTTTCGTATTCATAAAAATCAAAAAAACCGACAAAAGTATCAAATTAAAAGAGAGACAGGAGATCTACTCCTGCCCTTGATTATCTGAGAGTATCAAACCACTCGTAAGCGTCTATATAAAAAGGAATAGAACAAGATCCGTGGCTTCCGCCCTCTTTCGTGATAAGCTCCACACTATCGCTTCCATGCTCTACAAAAGAGTTATAAGCATTTATAGAATTTATCACCGGAACCACTTTATCTCCTTCACAATGATACAATCTCATCTTCATAGTAGGTTTCCAATCCAAAAGAGTATTCTCCTTCAAAGCGTCTCTAAGCCATTTGGCTCCACCGCTTAAATAATCCTCTATAAAATTATCTTGATATAGTTTGCTTCTATCCTCCGGTAAATCTATATGAAGCATATTACCTTTAGCTTTCTCTTTAAAAAACTTATCGAGTTCATCGGCATACGGATCTTTAAAAATATCGTGAAGCTTATTCCATCCGTAATAGTGATTATAGCTATATAAAACAAAAGCCGGAAGATTGGGATACTCATATTTCTCAGCACCCAAAACCATATCGGCGGTGGTTACCATATCATACGATCCGGCCATAGGAGCACCCGCCGTAACGGGAAGTTTATCTTTGTAATTTTTCTCTATCTCCTCCAAAGCGGCCATAGTCACGTATCCGCCCTCGGAATAACCGCTCAAAAATAGCTTTCCGCTATCCTCTATTCCCTTCTCTTTCAAAAACTTCTTAACGGCGAAAATCATATCTATCACATTAGCCGCAAGAGGTTTTGCAATCAAATATGGATGAAAGTATTTAAGACTTACGCCATATCCCACATAATCCGGCATAGAAACCACATAACCTTTAGTAGCGGTAACTAATGTCCCTACACTTCCCAAAGGATCGTGAGTCGAAGGCACATCAAAGTTTCCAAACTTGGTTCCGTGCTGATCGCTTACCAAATCCAAAGGCTCATCATGATCTTTGGGAATAGTTACCAATCCTGAAGCATTCACCTTTTTGCCGTCGGCGTTTATAGTAGTATAAATAATCTTATAAGCTTCAACTCCATGAATCTTATCAACGGTAAGCTCGGGATGTTCCGAGAGCATATTTTTGAAATAGTCTTCTAAGAAAGTTGCATTTTTGCTCATAACTTTATAGTAGTGAACCAAATCGCCTCTATCCAAAATAGTATTTTCATCGACTCCGCCCTCTTTTCCGCTTACTCTATTTATAAGTTTTCTTGCGTCGGGATTGGTAAAGAGATCGTTTATAAAAGCGCTTTTACCAACTCCCCTCTCGAAAGCGTCAAGCCAGTTATTTATCTGAATATCGTTCGGTTCATATCCAAAAACTCCCTCATAAGCCAAAATAATAAAATCCTTATCCGAAAGATCCTTCTCTTTTACCTCTTTGGACAAAAGAAATTTTTTAGATAGAGTATAGATTTCCGAAGGATGTGTTTTTAGATAATTTACCCAGAAATCTATCTCTTTTTCACCCGCTTCCCTTTGCAAAATCTTCTCATACAACCAAGAAACTATATTTTTTAACTCATCATCACTAAAACCGTTTATTCCGTCCTCTCCCAAAAGTTTGAAAGGATACTCTATAACCTCCACATCCAAAGTAAGTTTTATGGACTCCCCTTTGTATTCGTAAGTTCCGTTTTTTATAGGAACGGTAACTTTTATACTGTCTATAGTTTCATACTTTCTATTTTTAAAAGATTCAAATATCCCGAATCTCTCATCCGCATCGATCTCCAAAGCGTTGACCTTGAGAGTCAGCTCCTTTTCTTCCGGAAACACAAAATCGTTGAAAAATACTTGATAAAGCTCCTTTTCACCGGTTTGATGATATCTATGGATAGGGACTACCCCTCCTCCCATCAATCTTTGAGAAATAGCATCCTCTATACCCCATCTCTTTTTGGCATAAGGAGAGAAAATCTCGTTCTCAAACACCACTTCAGCCGGCAAGAACTTCGCATACCATCTGTTTTTCTCATGCAAATCATACACCGCAGCCTTTTTTAGGGTAATTTTCACTCTTTTGTTCGAGAGCAAAAAGGCCCCTATCTGAACCCAAGCTCCCTTCGCCTTCTTGATCCCCAAATGGTTTACGTGAAAATAGGAGTGAGTGGGCATAAGCCCCATAAACTTGGACTCCGGAGCCATTCGGTTGAAATATGTGTCATATACCACCTGAAAACCGTCATTTGGCATATATTGGCCGTTTGCCATGGTAAGAATGGTCAAAGCGTGATCTTTGGCATCATCCTTGGTGGAAGTCTCATGCCCTACCAAAATATTTTTCAAATAAGGACTCGACGTATTTCTATGAGGATTATGGAGATGAACGTTTATCCAATTATAGCTCATCTGCTCCACATCTATGGAAGGATCATCTATCTCGTTCCAAATCTTCATCAAAAAATCATTACTCGCGGCATAGTTTCCGCCGACAACACCCTCCAAAGTAAGCCATCTTGCGATTTTACCCTCCGAGGCCAAATGCTCATAATCTTTCTCTATAAGCCATCTCGTTACCAATGCTCCCATACTGCCACTAACGAAATTTACCTGTTTGGCTCCCGTTCTTTTCAAAATATGTTTGGCGTATTTGGCCATTATCATTGCATATCGGGGAATACCTCCTCCATATTCAGCCGTTACCTCTTCTATATCTTGAATATCTTTAGCGGTATAGTAAGAAGGGGGAGTATCTCCGTAATAATCGGTAGAAGCCACAACATTCGGTCTATTTTTATCTTCCTCTCTATTTGTGGTTGGAAGCCCTATAAAAGAGGGAATGGATTCGAAAAACTCCTCATATTTATCGGCTCCGTATGTCCCTTTTCTCTTATATCCGCCGTTATTGAAACCGTGTACGTAAATAGTAGCCGTTTTATTAGGATCGAAAGGCTCCGCTTTCAAAAAAAACGTCCATAAAGCGGCAAACAAAAAAATAGATAAAAGCTTTTTCATTAAAACTTCTCCTCTTATAAAGGTTTTCAAGAAAGATTATATCTAAAAAATATTAAGTATAAATTTTATATTACAAACTTAAATAATAAAAAATATTATTTATTTATTAAATTGATATTTATAAAAATGTTGTATAATTAAATTAAACTATTACAACTCATCAAAAGGTGGTGAAAATGAAACTATTAAAAATTTGCTTAAGTTCGGCTCTGATTTTCGCACTCTCTAACGCCGCGGACTATCAATATGAAGTGGTGCCCAAAATAGGCCAAAACTTTTTTGATGACGACTCCGGATTGGATGACGAAACCAACTACGGAATAGATCTCAATTATTACCTAAACAAACAAGCTGGCGTTCAAGTAGGATATTCAAGAATTTCAAAAGCATCCTATTTGTGGTACTCACCGCAAGATACCGATATAGACAGATTCTATCTAAACGCATTATACGAGCCGGTCTCCTACGGAGCAATGACACCATACTTCTTAGGCGGTGTGGGATATGAAAAACTATCGAACGAAATAGGAAACCAAAAATCACAACCTTTCGTAAATGCCGGAATAGGAGTGAAATATGCAATGAGCTCCGCATTCGATCTTGTAGCCGAAGCCAAATATATAAGAAAACTCGACAGCATGGACGCGGACATAGCTACAAACGTAGGTTTCGGATACAAATTCGGAATGCCTATGAACAATATGCAATCTTTAGCAACAAATTCGGCTCAAACTCAAAATCAAATATCATACAAACAAGAGCCTCTGCCGCTTCCGGATCAAGCGCTTGAAAACGTAGATACGGCCATGACTCAAGAAGAGCTTCCCATGCCAAGCGATCAAAACCCAAAAGGGGATATTTTCTCAGAACACGAACAGCTTCAAAATACCCTCTCAAACACTGCTCAAAGCACATCTACGGATAATATAAGCGGTTATTTCGTTCAGGTCGGAGCCTACGCATATAAAGCTCCCGATCAAAGATATCTTGAAGAGATAGAAAATCAAGGCTACAACTTAACCTTGCACGAAGCGACGGTAAAAGGCAAAAGAGTTACAAAAATCCTAATAGGGCCTTACTCTTCATACGAAGAGGCAAAAAGAGCTCTATCCAAGATAAAAGCCTCTATCACAAACAGAGCCTTTATCTACAAAATCTAAAAGCCCTTTAAAAGGGGCTTTTATTTTTTGACCGCTATATCTTTTCTCGCGGCGTTTATAGAAATTACAAATCCTCCTATTGCATCCAAAAACGACATAAGCATAAGCATAAAAAATTCCGAATTGTTAGCCATATCCCAAATCAAAAAAGTAGCCAAATAACCTACAGCCACAAAGAAACTTACAATAGTCTCGGCAGTGCTATATTCACCGGTTGTAGCGGCTTTATAAATCTCGATAAAAAGAAAAAGTATACCGGTAATAATGAAAGCGTCTCTCGTAGTTATAAAAAAAGTTTTATTATAAGCCCATAGGATATAGTTCATGTCCAAATACGGAATATCCAAATTTACAGCAGCATACCTCGCTCCGCAATAGGCTAAAAGCAGCCAGAAAAAGGTAGGTATATCTCTTATCAAAAACATCGTTTATCCCTCTTTTTTATTTCAATTCTATAAGCTTTTTAGTTAAAAAAAGGTTAAAACGACGTAAA
>JAADDG010000224.1 GCA_013154075.1 Campylobacterota bacterium
AGATTTTAGCTTACGTAGAAGTCAATATCGACTATGCCGAGGAGGATTTGCCTTCCGATTTGATGGAAGATATTCTACAAAAACTTCAAAATATTACAAAAGAGCTTCAAAAGACACTTGATATAAGCCGTCAAAGAGAGGGACTTATAGAAGGTTTCAAAATAGCGATAGTGGGAAAACCTAATGTGGGAAAAAGCTCTCTTTTAAACTCTCTTCTAAATTACAATAGAGCCATCATAAGCGATATAGCCGGAACTACGAGAGATACGATAGAAGAGGAGATAAAAATAGGTACCCATCTTGTCAAGATAGTCGATACCGCCGGTATAAGAGACGATACTTTAGATAGTATCGAGAAGATAGGGATGGAGAGATCCGTAAAGTCGATAGAGGAGAGCGATATTGTCTTGGCCGTTTTTGACAACTCCAAAGAGTTTGATGAGGATGATCGAAAGATTTTAAGATTACTGGAAAAATATAAAGATACGAAAAAGGTTTTTGTAGTTATCAATAAAATGGATCTTCCTTCAAAACTTAATTTGGATCTATTTAAAGATTTTCCTATCATAAAAATCAGCTGCAAAGAGAGTACAAGAGCCGTAATAGACGAGATTAAATCTTATCTTGATAAAAAATCCTCCTCAAACGATGTGATTTTGATCTCAAAAAGACAAATTGAAGCCGTAGAGAAGGCTTTGGAGGCTATAAAAGAAGCAAAAGATCATTTAAGTGAAGGGGAATTGGAGCTTTTTTCGTATCTGATAAACGATGCCGTATCTTATATCTCTTCAGTTACGAGACCTTTTGAAAGGGATGAGATTCTCGATAAGATGTTCGGTAATTTCTGCTTGGGGAAATAGAATTTTTTTGACATTTGTCAATACTAACCGCAATAAAAAGTGATAAAATCATAATAATTTTTTATCTTAATCTTAAGGAGGATGTTATGAATATTCCGCAAGATGCCCAGAAGGTGGAAGTCCCCGGAGCGAGTGTGGATTTTTATAAATATGAAAAGGACGGAGTTACCTATTATCAATTCGATACGAGCAGATGCGGACCTCCGGAGCCTATGGTAAACGCTATGGCGGGATTGAAACTCGTTAAATCCCCTAATGTAAAACTTGTAATGATCAACCATAAAATGCCTATGGGGCTTTTGAATAAGATAGAGGAGAATTATGATATAGAAAAAGAGGAGTTGCCCGACGGTAACGTAAAATTGGTATTTAGTTACAAAGAGGGTAAAAGCGAAGAGGCAAACTTAAACGACAGCCATTGTGACGGCTGATAAGAAGGGAGGGGAGTTTTGTTTAATATTTCAAAAGATTTCGCACCGCCTTTCAAATTGATAACGCCCTTTTTCATAAGCGGCGTTATTTTCTATCTGCTGTCGATGCTAACGGCTCTTTTTTATCCGAGCTCTTTCGATTTTCATGAGCTTAGTATTGCCGGATGGGTTCATCTCTTTTTGATCGGTTACGTTATGATGATCATATTCGGCGCTATGGCTCAGCTTGTGCCTGTCGTGCTGGAGACGGGACATTTTAGTATCGATTGGTATTATCTTATATTTCCGCTTTTATTGATAGGGACTATTTTATTGATAGTCGGTTTTTGGCTTGATCCCATTTTGCTTAGTTTCGGTGGAATTTTGGTTTTAAGCGCGATGATAATTTTTGCGGTGGATGTCTTTTTGACTATAAAAAAGACGGAGTTAAATTCCATAACGGTTAAGGCCGTGAAAGTTTCCAATATCTTTTTGTTGTTGGGAATTTTGAGCGGTTTTTTGATGGCTTTGACGCTTTCGGGTTTTATGGGAGTGGATATAGATAATATTTTGAAAGCTCATGTTTTTGCCGTTGTAGGCGGCTACGTAATGATAACGATTATGGGAATCTCTTTAGTTTTGCTTCCTATGTTCGGTCTTGCTCACGGTTTTGACGAAAGGCCGGTGGAGATAGCTTTCAAGATAATGATTTATGCCGTTAGTTTGGTGTTTGTAGGCGGATTTTTAAAGTGGGATATTTTTAAAATAACCGGTTATATTTTGGCTTTGTTGGCTGTTGTTGTCTATTTTTATCAAATAATTTTGATTTATCAAAAAAGAGTTAGAAAAGAGCTCGATATCTGGTATAAATCTATGCTTTTTGGATACGGTTCTTTGATCCTTGCCATAATACTTGGATTTTTGTATATTTTAAGCGGAGGATCTTTGAACAATCTTCTTTATAGTTCTATGTGGCTTTTGTTTACGGGCTTTTTTGCTTTTTTGATAAACGGACATCTTTATAAAATCATACCTTTTTTGGTTTGGTTTCACAGATTTTCTCCTCTTGTTGGTAAAAAGAGGGTTCCGATGTTAAACGAGATGTATCCTAAGAAAATGGCGGAATATGAGTTTTGGTTCAGTGCTTTCGGAGTAGTGATATCCTCTGTAGGATTGTTGGTAAGTAGCGATTCTCTTTTTAAAGCGGGAGTTTATCTGCTTTTTATGGGAAGTGTATTTTTGGCTTTTTCTACCAAATGGATGTTAGATTTTAGGAGTGATGATGAGTAAAATTACAAAAGAACAGGTTTATGACGCCATTAGAAACGTTATAGATCCGGAAGTCGGATTTAACGTTGTGGATATGGGACTTATTTACGATGTCGATATCGATGATGAGAATAATGTCCATGTAAAGATGACTCTCTCTACAAGAGGGTGTCCTTTGCATCAGATGATGCAACAATGGGTTAAAGAGGCGGTCGAGAAGATTCCCGGAGTGGGTGAAGTGACGGTGGAGATCGTTTGGGATCCGCCTTGGAATATCACAATGGCGAGTGAAGAGGTCAAGAAAGCTTTGGGAGCGAACCTTCTTAAATGAAAAAGATTTTAGAAAGAGAGCTGAAGCATATTTACGGCGGAATAATTTTATTTTTCTATTATATGAAATGGCCTATAGTCATAGGCCTTCCCGTTTTGTATCTCTATTTGGGATATGAGAGAAATATCTTTTTGGATATTTTGTGGGTTTTGTGTATTATTTTGATTATTAAAGATTTTGTTACTATGTATCTAAGATATAGGAGAGGGGAAAAAATATGGAAATAACGCTGGATACCAAAATATATGATCTTTTGAAAGAGTATCCTTTTTTGGAAGATAAGCTGATTGAAATCAATCCGAAATTCAAAAAGCTTAAAAATCCTATTTTAAGAAGGACCGTTGCCAAAATAGCGGGTATCAAACAGGCGGCTATAGTTGGCGGAATGGAGCCTTTGGATCTTTTAAATAAAATTAGAGAAGCGGTAGGACAAGAGAAACTTGATGTAGAGGATGTAAAAGTAGAAGAGGAGAGTTTACAAGAGATTCCCAAATGGGTAACCAATGAGCCTAAAGAGATTTTTGACGCAAAAGAGCTTTTAGATAGCGGGAAGAATCCTTTGGCCGAAATCAATAAATCCTTAAAAAATATGAATGAGGGTGAAGTCGTTTTATTGAAGTCCGATTTCAAGCCGGAACCTTTGATAGAGGAGTTTAGAAAAAAGGGCTATGAAGTATATAGCGATAAAGAGAGTGAAAAGTCTTTTTTGACTTATATAAAAAAATAAGGGGATAACCCCTTATTTAAGAGATTTTTATCATCTCTCCCCAAAGCTCTTTTGAAAGCAGTATCTTTTTTACTCTCTCTTGCCATAGGTTTTGGAACTCTTTTTTATCTTCCGTAGAAGCCCGATTTGTCATAATAAGCTGCATAAGCTCCTTCATTTTGGGATTTGGGGGCACTATTGAAGGATCGTAGGAGATATCTACGGATGCTTGATTGTCCAATCTTTTTAATCTTATCTCTTTTGGAATATCCGAGCCGTAGTGAATCTTGTTGGCTCTATTGAAATTTCCTCCTATTCCTTTAAAGCCCGCTTCATCGCTTACTCCGCAAATAAAGGCTATACAGTTTCCCACTACGCCGTTTACGCCCTCTTTTTTATCTCCTTTTATAAACACCTCCACTTCGCCTCTGACTGGAAGCGAATCTTTAAAGAGCGTTTTTAGTCCCAAAAGAGCACTCAGATAAGCTCCCGCTACGGTAGGACATGAGTGTCCGGCAAATTTGACCACATCTATATATTCTATCTCCATCTCTCCGTTTTCTACGGCACCTAAGAAATCCGCCAAAGGATCGTAAAGCTTTATTTTTTCCACTTCGTCGAAAAATTTCGGATAAGTCATTTTCTCTCCTAATCGTTTTTATATTCTTTGTAGGCGTAATATAGTAACATAATGAGCTTTTAAGAGCAAATTCACTTTCATCTTTTTTTTCCGATATTCAGGAATTCTTTTTCGTTACGATATTGATTTATGTCAATGAACTATTTTTCTAAAAAATATAAAATTGAATTGCTAACGTTTGTCCAATATTGTCTATTAGCAGTAGATAAATTCTAAAAGGAGGCTTATATGTCACTTAGTCGTAGAGATTTTCTCAAAAGCAGTGCGGCAGCGGCAGCGGCAAGCGCCGTCGGTCTTTCCGTCCCGAAAGAGGTGGAAGCTGCAGGAAAGGAGGCCGAAAAGGGCTGGAGATGGGATAAAGCGGTATGTCGTTTCTGCGGTACCGGTTGCGGTATTATGATAGCTACTAAAAACGATAGAATAGTTGCCGTTAAAGGAGATCCATTAGCTCCCGTAAATAGAGGTCTTAACTGTATTAAAGGTTATTTTACGGCAAAAATTATGTACGGTGCCGACAGATTGACTACACCTTTGCTTAGAGTGAACGAAAAAGGTGAATTCGATAAAAAAGGTAAATTTAAACCTGTAAGCTGGAAAAAAGCTTATGATGTAATGGAAGAGCAATTTAAAAAAGCTTACAATGAGCTTGGACCTACCGGTGTTGCATTTTTCGGTTCCGGACAGTATACCGTTCAAGAGGGTTATGCTGCCGCGAAACTTATGAAAGCGGGATTTAGAAGCAACAATATAGATCCTAACGCAAGACACTGTATGGCGAGTGCGGTTGCCGGATTTATTCAAACTTTCGGTATCGACGAGCCTGCCGGATGTTATGACGATATAGAGTTGACGGATACTATCGCCGTATGGGG
>JAADDG010000136.1 GCA_013154075.1 Campylobacterota bacterium
ACTGCCATCAATGCGGCAAACCCATCTCTCAAATGAGTGCAAGCGACATCATAGGAGAAGTATTAAAGATTCCAAACAACGCAAAAATAGTAATAACCGCTCCGCTAATTAGAGAAAAGAAGGGAACTTTCGCGGATCTCATAGAAAATCTCCGCCAAAAGGGCTATATTAGAGCAATGATTGATGGAGTGATGGTAAGACTTGATGAAGAGATAGAGCTTGGCAAAAATAAAAAACACACAATCAAAGTCGTAATAGATAGAGTCGTCGTTAAGGAAGATAACAAAGAGAGAATAGCCCAGGATATCGAAAAAGCTCTAAACGAAAGCTACGGAGAGGTGGAGATAGATATACTAAATAGCCAAGATTTGGGCTTTCATACGTCCCATCTTCATTACAGCGAACATTTAGCCTGCTTTGAGTGCAAAATAAGTTTCGAGCCTTTGGAGCCCCTCTCTTTTTCGTTCAATTCACCCAAAGGCGCCTGCCCCGTATGCGACGGCCTTGGAATAAGATACGCTTTGGATCTAAAGAAACTGATAGATGAGGAAAAAAGTATAGAAGACGGGGCAGTAAGACTTCTTTACGGCTTTAACAGAGGATACTATTTTACGTTTTTAAAGGCTTTCTGCGAAGCTGAAGGAATAGATACGAGCATTCCTTTTAGCGAGCTTGAAGAGCATCAAAAAAAGGCCATTTTGCACGGAAGCGCCACAAGCGTGGAATTTATGTGGAAAAAGCATAGAATAAGAAGAAAATTCGAGGGAGTTATCAAAATAGCGTATGAGATGCTAAAGGACGAAAAGGCTCTTGGGGAGTACATGAGCGAGAAGATATGCGATTCTTGCAAAGGATACAGACTAAAGCCAGAAAGCCTAAGCGTAAAAGTGGCCGACAAAACGATTGCGGAAATTTTGGATATGCCTATAGAAAACTGTTATCAATTTTTCAAGGAGGAAGAGAACTTCAAATATCTATCTTCTCAGCAAAAAATGATAGCCGCACCTATTTTAAAGGAGATAAGAGAAAGATTATATTTCCTATACGATGTGGGTCTTGGATATTTGACGCTCGGAAGGGATGCAAGAACGATAAGCGGAGGAGAGGCTCAAAGAATCAGAATCGCTTCTCAGATAGGAAGCGGACTTACGGGAGTGATGTACGTTTTGGACGAACCGAGTATCGGATTGCACGAGAGAGATACTCAAAAGCTCATAAGAACGCTAAAAAACCTAAGAGATAAAGGAAACAGCGTAATAGTCGTAGAACATGACAAAGAGACGATAGAAGCGGCCGATTTCATAGTGGATATAGGCCCAAGAGCCGGGAAATTCGGAGGAGAGATAGTCTTTAGCGGAACTTTGCAAGAGCTGAAAAAGGCCAAAACCCTAACGGCCGATTATCTATACGGAAGAAAAAAGATAGAGTATTTTTATAGAAGAGAACAAAAAGATTGGATAGAGATAAAAAATGTAAATATAAACAACATAAAAGATCTAAGCGTAAAAATACCCCTTAGAAATTTCGTATGCATTACGGGAGTGAGCGGAAGCGGCAAAAGCTCTCTTATTTTGCAAACCCTCCTTCCGGTAAGCAAAGAGATTTTAAATAGAGCCAGAAAAGTAAAAAAGGTAGCGGGAGTCGAGTGTCTGGGACTTGAGAAACTCGATAAGGTGATATATCTCGATCAAAGCCCGATAGGAAGGACTCCAAGAAGCAATCCGGCTACATACACGGGAGTGATGGACGAGATAAGACAGCTCTTTGCCAAAACGAAAGAGGCTCA
This sequence comes from Campylobacterota bacterium, assembly GCA_013154075.1. Lineage (GTDB taxonomy): Bacteria > Campylobacterota > Campylobacteria > Campylobacterales > JAADDG01 > JAADDG01. The sequence goes on from JAADDG010000136.1 coordinate 1,787, forward strand.
AATAAGAGGTTACAAAGTGGGGAGATTTAGCTTTAATGTAAAGGGAGGCAGATGCGAAAAGTGTCAAGGCGAGGGAGAGATAAAGATAGAGATGCACTTTCTGCCCGATATTATGGTAAAGTGCGACGCTTGCCAAGGCAAAAGATATAATCCCCAAACTTTGGAGATCCATTACAAAGGCAAAAATATAGCCGACGTTTTGGCCATGAGCGTAGATGAGGCTTTGGAGTTTTTTGAAAATATTCCAAAAATCTATCAAAAACTAAAAACTTTGCAAGATGTGGGACTCGGATATATCACATTGGGACAAAATGCGGTAACTTTAAGCGGAGGAGAGGCCCAAAGAATAAAACTCGCAAAAGAGCTTAGCAAAAAGGATACGGGAAATACTTTGTATATTTTGGACGAACCCACAACGGGACTGCATTTTGCGGATGTGGACAAGCTTGTTAAAGTTTTGCACCATTTAACCGATTTAGGCAATAGCGTATTAGTGATAGAACATAATATGGATATGATAAAAAATGCCGACTACATCATAGACATGGGTCCTGAGGGAGGAAGCAGAGGCGGAAAAATCGTCGATGCGGGAACTCCCGAGGATCTGGCCTCAAACTATGAAAAAAGCGGCAGTTATACCGGAATGTTTTTAGCTAAGGAATTGAACATTTCTAAATAAAAGGGAAAATTATGATAAATACCATCGTCCAAAAGATCAAAGCTCTCCCGCCGCTTCCCTCCTCTTTTCAAAAAATCAATAAAATAGCAAACGACCCAAACGGCACGATCGCCGAGCTTGTCAAAGTCGTAGAGCAAGATCCGATGCTGACGGCAAACCTTCTAAAAATAGCAAACTCCCCTCTTTACGGATTTCAAAGAGAGATAAAAAATATATTTCAGGCCGTTTCGCTTTTTGGTATGTCGCTTACGAGAACTTTAGCGGCAAACATATCCGTAAAAAATATCCTAAAAACAGATATGGAGCCCTACGGTTTGACTCCGGAAGAGTTTGCCGAGATATCGAATATTCAAAGTCTTCTTGCCAAAAGATGGTATTCTAAAATAGACGATTCGAAAACGGATATTTTGTGTCTGACGGCTCTTCTTCAAGAAAGCGGTAAACTAATCATTGCAAAAGAGATAAGCGAAAGGGGTGAAACGGCCTCTTTCAAAGAGGAGATCCAAAACGCCCAAGATCTATCGGAAGTGGAGAAACATTACATAAACGCCTCCTCTGCAGAAGTTACAGCGGCTATTTTCGAGCATTGGAATTTCAACGATATAGTTATCAACTCCATAAAATATAGCGACTATTATGAAGCCGCACCCAAAGACGTAAAAGATCTATCATTCGCTTTGAAAGTGATAAAAACGGCGGTACCGGTAAACGCTCCTTTGCAAGAAAAAAGCGTAAAAAGAGCAATAGAACTTTTGGAAAAAGAGAATATGGACAAAAATCTATTTCTAAAAGAGATAGATTTCTTTTTGGAAACCGTCAAATAGGAATACTTCCCGTTATTCGGGAAGTATATAAGATAAGATCAAATCCGCTACCTTATCTTGTCCTTTTTTGGAAAGATGTATTCTTATATTGGCTCCGTAATCTTGAGCATCCATATCTCTATACAAAGAAAAGTCGTCACCGCCTTCAAAAATATTGGAGATAGTATCTACAAGAGGAATATTTCTCTCTTTTGAGAGCTCTAAATAAGCCTCTCTATACTCTTTTACAAGATGATCCAAACCTATCATTTTATTCGGCATGGTAAGCATAAAATTTGTTTTAGGTTTATATCTCAAAATATTATCGATAGCCGTCTTTAAAGAAGCTTTTATATAAGGAGCTTTTCCCATTCCGCCATAATATCTCGCATCGTTTATTCCCAAAGAGATATCGACTATCGCATGAGATCCGTCACCTTTTATCAAAGATACGGTATCCTTCCAGCTCGGATAATAAAAGCCTCTTGCATACTCTTTAGCCGTATAACCAGCAACGGCCTCAAGGTAGCTTCTTACGTTATATTTTCTAAGCTCTCTACTTACTCTATCGAAAATATGGCCTCCTCCATAGTACCAATCTTTAGCTCTCGTGCTATCTCCCACACATATATAGATCACATCGTCATACTCACCCTCTTTAGCTTTCTCTATCAAATCTCTAATATGCGCAAAGCCGTCATTTCTGACCACTTTGGGAAATTTAGCTATTTTTTTGGAAGAAGGCAGTTTTGAAATTATTTTCCAATCTGACCCGCTATGAGTCACTCCTATTTTAAATTTGTCGCTCATATCCTCAAGTAGCTCTTTATCTATCGTTATTTCGAATCTGTTTTTATCTTTTTTGTACTCTATATTGGCTATATGCTCCCAAGACCACTTTCTGCCCAAAGATTTATACAATCTTCCGTCCTCTATAAGATAATCCATACCGCTATGTTCCCAAAGATCGGAATAAAAACCTGTATTTTCATCATCGTCTATATCAAGATAGACGGCGGTATGTTTGCCTATATCCTTACCCTCTATCTCTATTTTCAAATACTCCTCTTCATTTTGAACCTTTATGGAGTTTAGAGAGTTTTTACTCTCGTTCACTATCGAAGAGACATCCTCCCATCTTGTTTCATTCGCCCAAAGAGTCGAACTTAAACCGCATAAAAACGAAAAAATAGCGATAAATCTCACGATTTTTGACATTAGCCCGTCCTTTTTCAGATTTTTCTCTCTTTTAAAGCTAATTTTAACACACAAAAAACTCATTGAAGATTAAAATTTGCCATTTTGAATAATTTTTTGTATTTTTCTTTTAATTTTATTTTTAATATTTAAAATAATTTTATTTCATCGAGGGATGCAATGACAATTATCTAAAATCTTTCCATATGCTATAATTTTTCTCAAAAAAAGGACAAAATAAAAAAACATGAAAATTTTACACACCTCCGATTGGCATCTGGGACAACTCTTTATGGGACAAAGCAGAGAGGAGGAGCATAAGGATTTTTTAAACACTCTCTTAGAGATTATCAAGAAAGAAAGTATAGATCTTTTATTGATAACGGGAGATATATTCGATACCTCCACTCCTCCAATCTATGCCCAAAAACTCTATTTCAACTTTCTTAGCGCCCTTAAAGAAACAAACTGCCGAAAGTGTATAATCACAGCCGGCAATCATGACTCGATATCATTTTTGGAATCTTTCAAAGAGATCTTATCTTTGCTCTCCATAGAGATTGTGGAAAAAGAGGGGAAAATTT
>JAADDG010000195.1 GCA_013154075.1 Campylobacterota bacterium
AAATTTGAAAGACTTTCTAATAGACGGCCAAGTTACCGAGACACGAAGCTATTTAAGATGGGAAGATCCGATACTCGTCAAAAACGGAGAGGGGCGTATAGCTCCCGCAATTCCGGGATGTCAGACGGTAGTGACGGTGATAGGCAAAGAGGGAAAGGCCATTTTGCAAAACTACGCTTTCAAAACTAAAGACAACGGCCAAGAAGTGGTGGCTCTCGACGTAGCTCCCGTTCACTCTCACACCGTTCAAAAAAATTCAAGAAGCTGTGAAAGCTGTCATAACAACCCAAAATCTATGGGTTTTGGAATAAACGGAGGCAAGATATTCGCAAATCCGGGAGAGACTTTGATCGTAGATTTGATGACGGCGGACGGGAAAGTCATACCCAAAAAATTCACTATCCAAAAACCGGCAATCAAAAACGTAAATTTCGACTGGTCTAAAATCATTGACGAAAACGACACTCAACTGCAAACGGTAGGCCACCATTGGAGTCTATCGAGAGCATTAAACCAAAACGAGCTCTCCAAACTTGATAGAAGAGGCGTTTGCCTAAGCTGTCATCAGAGTATGCCAAATAGAGATCTTGCCGTATCTTTGATGATTCATATAGCACAGACGGCCGGAATCGATATAAACAACGATACCCACAAAAAAATCATCCATAAAAATCTTCTTCTATCGGCTTGGATTCAAGTAGTTGCGGGAGTGCTATTGATTTTGGGAGTAATCTATTGGCTTTATAGAAGAAAAAGATCCTAAACAACTTTTTCAAACCCTAAGCCGATTTGTGCTATCATCTTGGAAAACAAACGGCTGAGGGTTATGAAAAAGTATCTCCTTATTCTCTCTTTTATTTCAGTATTTTTATATATTTGGGCTTTAAGCGTAATACTTCAAACTTTCATCGTCCATCCCGATATTTTAAGCTTCCCCGAACACGCGGTTAGATCTTTGCTGTTTATTTTCATAGCCTATATGTTTTCCACATTAAGCGGACTGATTATGGCGGTACTTTTCAATAAAAAGTTCTATATGAAACTCTTTTCATTTTTAATTTTTCTACTATTTTTTACCTTTATAGGGGCCAAATCCTTTTTTGGATAAAAAGCTAAACAAAACTTTCCCTCCAACGATATTTAATATTAGTATTAAAAAAATAATGTAATAATACGCATAAAGTTTCTTTAGGAGTCTGCTTTGGAAAAGAAAATCGCCGCACTGGAAGATCTTATAGGAAATACCCCTCTTTTGGAGATCGAATTTCTATATAAAAACGAAAAGAGAAAAATTTATGCAAAAGCCGAATATTTCTCTCTTACGGGAAGTATCAAAGACAGAATGGCACTTCATATCATCAAAAAGGCCTACGCAAAAGGCGAAATCAAACCCGGATACGTAATAGCCGAAGCTACCAGCGGAAATACGGGAATATCGTTCGCAGCCATCGGAAGGGCTCTCGGGCACAGAGTAATAATCTTTATGCCAAATTGGATGAGCGAAGAGAGAGTGAAGCTTATAAAAAGCTTCGGAGCGGAAATCCACCTTGTGGATAAAAAAGAGGGAGGCTTTATAGGAAGCATCAACAAAACCGAAGAGATGGCCGCAAAGATGGATAACGTCTTTTTGCCAAGACAATTTTCGAACATCGACAATATAGAAGCGCACTACTCTCTAATAGGCCCCGAAATTTGGCAACAGATGGAAGATCTCGGGGTAGTTCCGGACGCCTTCGTAGCCGGAGTTGGAACGGGCGGAACCATAATGGGAACCGGAGAATACCTAAAAGAGAAAAATCCCGATATCAAACTCCATCCGGTAGAACCGGCAAGCTCTCCTACACTCTCTACGGGACACAAAGTAGGCTTTCACAGAATAGAGGGTATTTCGGACGAATTTATCCCTTCAATCCTTAGAATGTGCGACCTTGACGAAGTTTTGGCGGTAGATGACGGAGATGCCATAATTATGGCCCAAAAACTTGCAAGAGAGCTTGGAATAGGAGTGGGAATATCTTCGGGAGCCAACTTTTTAGCCTCTCTTTTGGCTCAAGAGAAATTATCTCCAGACGCAAATGTAGTTACGGTTTTTGCGGACGACAACAAAAAATATCTCTCTACCGATCTTTTTAAAGAAGAGCCTCTAAAAGATCATTACCTATCTAAGGATATAAAACTTTTAAGCGTAAAAGGAGTTAGGATCAAAAAACCCGTAGAGCACAAAAAAATGACGGCTTTTTGCGAATCGGAAGCTTAGACTTTAAAGCCCATTTTTTCTATCTTTTTCAAAAACTCCTCTTTCGATAAGATCCAATCGTTTTTATCCGAACTATACTCAAATCCGTAGGGCACTTTCCTGCCCTCCTCTCCCAAAGCGTTCTTGCCAAAATTTTTAGATTCGCTAAATTTAATAGTAGGCTCTATCACAAAATGATCTTCAAATTCCCACGTAAGATGACTCTCATCCGCCGGACACATCACCTCATGCAGTTTCTCTCCCGCTCTTATGCCTATGATTTTTATAGGGAGATTCGGAGCCATAGCCTTTGCCAAATCAACTATTTTCATAGAGGGAATTTTGGGAACGAAAATCTCGCCCCCTTGCATTCTCTCGAAATTTTTCAAAACAAACTCCACTCCCTCTTCCAAAGTGATCAAAAATCTCGTCATTCTCTCATCGGTTACCGGCAACTCCTTGGCCCCCTCTTTTATCAATTTGGCAAAATACGGTACCACGGAACCTCTGCTTCCTATCACGTTTCCATATCTAACTACGCTAAAAGAGGTCTCTTTATCCGAAACAAGATTGTTTGCCGCTACAAAGAGCTTATCGGAAGCCAACTTGGTAGCTCCGTATAAGCTTATGGGACTTGCGGCTTTATCGGTAGATAGAGCTATAACCTTCTTGACTCCCGTCTCCATAGCGGCATTTATCACGTTTTCGGCTCCATGAACGTTTGTCTTTATGCATTCGATCGGATTATATTCGGCTATCGGGACATGCTTCAAAGCGGCCGCGTGTACCACGAAATCCACCCCTCTCATAGCCACTTTCAATCTCTCTTTGTCCCTTACGTCCCCTATAAAATAGCGCATACAGGGATCGTTAAATTCTTGAGCCATTTCATACTGTTTAAGTTCGTCTCTTGAGAAAATTATCAATCTTTTAGGTTTATATTTTTTTAAAACCATTTCGGTAAATTTCTTTCCAAAACTTCCCGTTCCACCCGTTACAAGAATATCTTTACCGTTAAACATTCTATTCCTTAAAATATATTTAATTTTTATAGCGCATTATAACAAAAAAGAGTTAAGCTTAAAATTTCAATCAATGAAAAATAAACCCCAAAAGTCCGATAAAAGCCAAAAGAGCTATTTTAAAATCAAGCTTCTCCCTCTCCATCTTCAAAAGCTCTAAAATAAAATATCCTAAAAATCCCGCACTAAGACCGAGAGTTATGGAATAGGTAAGCGGCATCAAAAATATCGTCAAAAAAGAGCTTATAAGAATAGTGGAGTCTTTAAAATCTATATTTCTTATCTCACTAAACATCAAAACCCCTACCATTACCAAAATAGCGTATATGGCACTTGGAGGAACGGCTTTGAAAACGGGTAGGAAAAACATCGTAACGAAAAACATCACCCCGCAAACCACCGCCGTAAGACCGCTTCTTCCTCCCTCTTCCACTCCCGCGGCGGACTCTATAAAAGAGGTGGTCGTAGAAGTCCCCAAAGATGCCCCTATAACGGTAGCTGCGGCATCGGCTTCCAAAGTCTTTTGAAGATCGTTCTCTCCCTTCTTAAATAGTCCCGCTCTCAAACCTATTCCCGCCAAAGTTCCCACCGTATCGAACATATCGGTAATCAAAAAAGTGATTATGACCGGAAGTAAAGAGAGCTTCAAGACGGATATCAGATCGAATTTGAAAGCTATAGGAGCTATCGAAGCGGGATAAGAGACAAAAGAATCGGGAAATTTCATATCGGTAAAAATCCAAGCCGTTAAAGAGGTCAATAAAATAAAGATCAAAAAAGCCCCCTTAACTTTTTTGGAATAGAGATACGCCGCACTTAAAAAACCGAAAATCCCCAAAAGAGTCTTATCGGATCCAATATCTCCCAAAGTAACGAGAGTAGCTTTATCCCCCGCTATAAATCCCATCCCTTCAAGTCCTATAAAAGCTATAAAAAGCCCTATTCCCGCACTTATCGCCCTTCTCAAATCGATAGGAACACTCTCTAAAACCCAAACTCTAAACCTTGTCAAAGACAAAATCAAAAAAATAAGCCCGGAAATCATCACTACACCCAAAGCGCTCTGCCAAGGAATTCCCATTCCCTTTACAAGTCCGAAAGTAAAATAGGCATTAAGCCCCATTCCGACACTCATAGCGATAGGAGTATTCGACCAAAGACCGTTCAAAATAGTGGCTATCATAGTAACCAAAGCGGTAGCGGTGATCAAAGCCTCATACGGCATTCCGGCCAAACTCATAATGGAAGCGTTTACCGGAACTATATAAACCATGGCCAAAAAGGTGGTGACTCCGGCTCTAAATTCCGTTTTTAAATCCGTATTTTTCTCTTTTAGTTTAAAAAAGCTCTCGATACCCATCCTACGCCCTTTTTAAATTTTTATATCTAAATAAAATTTATCAAAATATCTCTTGAAATATATTGAAGTCAGTTGCAGAAAGTTGCAGAAACAGAGAAAAATATAAAAAGAGCAAAGAGTAAAAACTACTCTTTGCAAAAGATAGAGGTTCTTTGAGTGAGACTCCCAAGAGCGTATTTGGCATCCAGGCTTCCCGCTTTATCCGCCTTTTTCCAATATTTGATCCCAAGCTCTTCATCCTTATCCACTCCATACCCTTCAAAATAGATAAGTCCTATATAATAAAGAGCGTCGGGATCGTTTTTGGCTTTGGCTATCTTTTTAAAAATCTCCAAAGCCTCTACAAACTTATCCTCTTCAAAAAGAGCTTCCGCTCTCTCAAACTCCTTTATGACATCCATCAAACACCTCT
>JAADDG010000154.1 GCA_013154075.1 Campylobacterota bacterium
CCGGGAGCTCCCCAAATGAAAACGGGGATTTTTTGTGCGGTAAAATGCTCCAATGCGCTATAAACTTCACTCGCTTTCATATTCCCAAATTCCTCAAAATACTTTCGGTAAAAGTTCTGTTTTTTACAAGATACGGTTTCAAAGAGGAATCGAGCATAAACTCTCTGAGTCTATCTTCTTCCACCGATTCATTGGTAGCCAAAGCCTTATTGATCTCCAAATCCCCTCTCTCATACAAAGCGTCCAAAATCTCTTTGGGAGAAGATATGTTTGCGGCCAAAGCGATATCTATATCCCTATCCTCTCTCTCAAAAAGGTTCTTTAAAAGCTCTATCGAAGAGTTCGGATTGGAAGCTAAAGCGATGTCTATATCTTCGCTTTTTCGATAAAGAGCATCCAAAATATCGGCCGACACGGATCTATTTGAGGCGATATATCTAAGAAGATCTAAATTTTCAATTTTTATAAGTTCTCGTAAAATATCTTTAGAGAGATTCTCATTCTTGCCAAGAGAGGCAAAAATCTCATCTTCAAGATTTTTTTGTCTTATCTTATTCAATCTCTCATTATCTATTCTTTGAAACTCCAACAAAACCTCAACAATCTCTCTATCTTCATTCAAAAGCTTTTCAAAAAGGCTCTCATCTATAGAATTATTTGCGGCTAAATTCCTTCTTACTATCTTAGAGCCTCTCTCATACAGCTTATTTAAAAGCTTTCTATCAACCCCCTCGTTCAAAGCCAAAAACCGATCTATCTCTTCGCTATTTTTCATATAAAGACGTTTTTGCGTCTCGAAATTGATAGCCGCGTTGGCCGCCAAAGCTTCAAAGATAGTTTTAGGATTTTCTCTGTTTTTCCTGCTTAGAGTAAACCTAAAATCCGGAAAATACAAAAGAGACTCAAGCACTTCGGGATCATCGGAACTTAAAATAATATGATATAGAGAGCTTGGAGAATAGATTACGGTAGGATCGTAAACTCTCTCTTTTTTATAAAATCTTTTTATGAAAGAGGAGGTAACGGCTCTATTTTCGTCACTCTCCATAAGCCCCTCTTCTTTCCAATCATAAAGTCTTAGAACTTTTAAAAAAAGCCTATCGGCTATGGATTCATTTTTTAGAAGTCTTAAAATTCTATCTTGATTATTAGATAATTTCAAACTCATAAGCAAGGAATCGGGATTTATATTCTCGCTATAAAACTTCTCGAAATCCTTATAACCAAAAACCAAAGCCCCTCTTTTGTAGGCTTCATAAGATCTCTCTTCATCAAGCGCCGATAGAACTTTGCCCTCTATAATAATCGCGCTGTTTTCGCTAACTTCATCACTATATTTTATATCAAACTCCTCCAAAAGCCTCTCTATCTCCTCTTTTGAAAAAGTATCGAACTTCCCCAAAAAACAGATCTCTTTGCCTTTAGCTCTCTTTAAATCCTCTCTTTTCATAGAAGGCATATAGACTCCTTAAACCCTTTTACATCTAAAAACCACAAAAGCTCCCTCTCCATACCCCTCCTTTATTACAGTTTTCATATCTTGAAGTCTATCTCCAAACAGAGTCTGCAAAGCCTCACACTCTCTAAAACCGGCTTCTTTCAAAAGCTTCTCCACCTCTTTTGCGGAGAAAAAGATAGCTTCCTTATAAAAACGGCTGTTTTTTCTATTTTGCAAATAAAATTTTCCCAAAGGAGTCCCCCTATCCACAAATCCGACTATAACACTCCCTCCCCTTTTCAACACCCTGTATATTTCGCTTAGACTCTTTTTCACGTCATCCACAAAACAGACAGTGGTTACCATCAAAACAAAATCGAAACTTTCATCTTCAAAAGGAAGCTCCTCCGCCACGGCATCGATAACCTCCACACCTCTCTCTTTAGCTACGCTCGCCATCTTGGTAGAAGGCTCTATTCCTACCTTTATACCCAAAGCCGAAGCGAATCTACCCGTCCCCACTCCTATCTCGAGTGCGTTTTCGAAAGGCGGAAGCAGCCTTTTTATAACTTCAAGCTCCGCCTTATAAAGATTGTCATATCTAAAAAACCAATCTTCATACTCTCTCCAATATTTATCGAAAACTTCGCTTTTTGGCACTATCGTCCCCTTTTTAAAAGCCTCTTTAGATCTTTTAGATCCAAAGTATTTATCACATCCTCTCTCTCAATCCACCCTCTTCTTGCCTGATTTACTCCATACTCCATAAAATCCAAACAGCCTATATCGTGAGAATCGGTGGCGATAGAGAGCTTCACTCCCCTATTTTTGGCCTCTCTTGCCAAGATATCGTTTAGATCGAGTCTCTCGGGCTGAGCGTTTATCTCCAAAAAAACTCCCTCTTTAGCACACACTTCAAAAATTCTATCCATATCAAGCTCATAAGCGTTTCTATGCCCTATCACTCTTCCGGTAGGATGAGCTATGATATTCAAATATGGATTTTTTATAGCTCTTATCACCCTATCCGTCTGCTTCTCTTTCGATAAATTAAATTTAAAATGCACCGCTCCCAAAACCACATCAAGTCTCTTTAAAACCTCGTCACTTAAATCCAAACTGCCATCTTCCAAGATATCGCACTCTATACCTTTTAGAATCTCTATATCAAGCTCTTCGTTTAGCTTCTCTATCTCCTCTATCTGCTCTAAAAGTCTCTTTTCGTCAAGCCCTTTGGCTACCGTTAAATGTTTGGAATGATCCGTTATCGCTATATATTTATAGCCTTTCTCATAAGCTTTAGAGGCCATCTCCTTTATGGAGGCTTTGCCGTCGGTATAAGTGGTATGAATATGCAAATCTCCTTTGATATCCGATAGATTTATAAGTTTGGGCAAAGAGTGCTTTAAACAAGCCTCTATCTCTCCCCTATCCTCTCTAAGTTCCGGTTCAATGAAACAAAGCCCCATCATCTCATACATCTGCTCTTCACTCTCTCCGGCTATCTTCCTATCCCCTTCAAAAATTCCGTATTCATTTATCTTCCAGCCTCTATCGATAGCCATTTTTCTTATCTTGATATTGTGAGCTTTGGAGCCTGTGAAGTAGTGCAAAGCGGAACCGTAACTCTCTTTAGGAACGCTTCTTAAATCCACTTGCAGATCGTTATTTAAAATGATCGTGGATCTCGTCTCACCTTTTGAGACGATCTCTTTTACTTTCGGATATTTGACAAAATAATCGCTCGTTTTCTCCCAATTATCCGAAACTACCAAAATATCGAGATCTCCGACAGTCTCTTTTCTGCGTCTATAACTGCCGGCCACTTCTACTCTCAAAACTCCTTCAAATTTAGAAAGATAAGCCCTTAGATCCTCCGCATAAGGTTTTGCAACATCAAAACGAAACCTTCTGCCGCTCTTTTTGGCAAGTCTTATACCTTTTAAAATCTTCTCCACAAGCTTTGGACCGAAACCCTTTAGTTTATAGATCTCTCCGCTTTCGGCCACTTTGGCCAAATCTTTCAAAGAGGTTATATGAAAAGTCTCATAAAGAGTTCTTATCCTTTTAGGACCGAGCCCCTCTATGCTAAGAAGCTCCTCCAAACCTTCGGGAAGCTCCTTTTTAAGCTCTTCGAGTTTTGAGAATTTGCCGGTTTTTACGATCTCTTCTATATAGGAGGCGAGATCTTGGCCGATACCGGGAAGTCTTGTCAGATCAAATCCCTCCTCTACCAAAGACTCAAGACTTCTTCCCATATTTTGAATGATTCTTGCGGCATTTCTGTAGGCCCTGACTTTGAAGGGATTTTCTCCTTTTATCTCCAAAAAATCGGCCGTTTTCGAAAAGATATCGGCTATCTCTCTATTTAAAACCGCCATTTAGTCCACTTTTTTTATTCTTGCGGTGGTATTGAATACGGCGTTTTCACCTTCGTCGCTTGAGATAGCATCTATCAGATGGTTGGCTTTCGGATTGGAGGAATAGAGTAAAAGCGTATCGCCTCTAAGCCTATCGCTAACTCTTATCTCAAACACTTCGCTTCCCGCATCCGTTACCACTTCCACTTTATCTCCGTCTTTGAAACCCAAAAGAGGGGGGATATAGAGATACTCATCCACACCAAATTGGCTATTTAAAGATCCTTTGTGCTTGGCAGTAATGAGAAAAAAGTCCGTATCGTCCATCTCTTCATAATAAAACTCCTCCTCTTCATCATCAAGCTCGTCTATAAAAACAAATTTGCCGCTATCGGTATAAAATCCGTCTTCATAGGGCAATTTATCGTGAGTTTTCGCCTTTAGATAATCTCCCTCTTTGACGGTATTGGAATCTATAATCTCTTTGATGTATTTCTCTTCGCTTTTTAACTTCTCAAATCCGAATTTATCGACCAAATAGGCCGTAAGATCATATTCGCTTATTCCGATATCGCTCTCCTTGAGTTTCGGCATCGGCAAAACGTACTCATGTCCGTAAGAGATTTTGACGTCGTTTTTCTCAAGGAAATTTTTAGCCGGCAAAACAAGATCGCATCTTTTGGAAGTCTCATTCTCAAAAAGCCCGAAATAGACGCTAAAATTTTTCTCAAGCCCCTCTTTTACGGCTTTAGAGTTTGGCGCTTGCGTGGCCGGATTGGCTCCTTGGACGAAAATAAAATCAAATTTCCTAAAGTCTACTTCAGGCTTTGGAATCCTTTTGGCCTTCACGTCAAACGGTTTGGCAAACTCAAAAGAGCTGTCCGCCAAATAGCTCACACCGCTTCCCTTCTTGCCAAAAAGCCCAAGCATAGCACCGAAAGAGTCTATAGCCCTAAGCACGGAGGAGCCTATCGAATATTTCTGCACGCCCGTACCTACTAAAATAACGGTCTTTTTGCCTTTGACTCTATATAAGATATCTCCTATATGATTGAGATTCACTCCGCATCTCTTCATCATATCTTTCATTTTATAAGATCTGAAAAAATTGTAATAATCATCGAAGTTTTCGGTTCTCTCTTCCAAAAACTTCTCATCCTCCATTATCTCCATATGAGTTACGCGAGATAGAAGCAAAG
>JAADDG010000155.1 GCA_013154075.1 Campylobacterota bacterium
GCGTAAAAAGGAGTCTTATCCAAAAAGATCCACCCCTTCTCACCCTTTTTCAGACTATCTTTTATTTTGAAATTTTCATCCAAAAGAGCCAATATTTTAGATTCGCTATTTAGAGTGTCATAGCCTATAAATTCGTTTTTGCCGAATTTCTCCAAAAGGATTTTGAAATCCCCCTCCGCCGCTTGATCGCCGCTGCCTTTCCAAGAAGCTTTGGCTCTATCTCTTTGCTCTTTCATGAGCTTCTCAAAAGTATCTATATCTACTCTAAGCCCTTTTTCTCTAAGCATATCTTCGGTTAGATCCAAAGGAAATCCATAGGTATCATAAAGCTTGAAAGCCACTTCGCCGCTAAAAACTTTATCTGTCTTTTCAAGCTCTTTTTCAAAAAGCTCAAGCCCCATTTCGATAGTTTTGAAAAATCTCTCCTCTTCAAGCTCTATCTGCTCTTTTACGCTTTTGGCTTTCTCCAAAAGATAGGGATACTGCTTTGCCATTATGGAATTTAGAGTATCTACGAGCTTATACATAAAAGGCTCTCTAAATCCCAAAAGATAGCCGTGTCTTACCGCTCTTCTAAGAATTCTTCTAAGAACGTATCCCCTTCCCTCTCTATCAAAATTGACTCCCTGAGCCAAAAGGAAAGTAACGCTTCTTATATGATCGGCAATGACCCTAAAACTCGCTCCCTCTTCATAAACGTACTTTTTACCGCTAAGCTCTTCTATCTTTCTTATAATAGGCATAAAAAGGGAGCTGTCAAAGTTACTATGAACGCCTTCCATGATCGCTACGACTCTCTCAAGCCCCATTCCGGTATCTATCGAAGGTTTTGGCAGAGGATGGAGTTTGCCGCTTTCGTCTCTTTCATACTGCATAAAGACAAGATTCCAAATTTCCAAAAAGCGATCTCCATCTCCCCCCAGATAGTCCTCGCTTGAATTGAAAAACTCCTCTCCCTGATCATAAAAAATCTCGCTACAAGGACCGCAAGGACCGGTATCTCCCATCTGCCAAAAATTATCCTTATCGCCAAATCTCTTGATTCGATCCTCTTTGACATGCCTTTTCCAAAGCTCGTAAGCCTCGTCATCGCTCTCATGTACCGTGACCCAAAGCTTCTTAATAGGAAGCTTCAAAACCTGCGTAACGAACTCCCAAGCGTAATCGATAGCCTCTTTTTTGAAATAATCGCCGAAAGAGAAGTTTCCAAGCATTTCGAAAAAGGTGTGATGTCTTCTTGTATATCCGACATTCTCCAAATCGTTATGCTTTCCTCCCGCTCTTATGCAGGTTTGGCAGCTTGTGGCTCTCGGAGGATTGGGAGCCGGAACCTCTCCCGTAAAAATTTTCTTAAAAGGAACCATACCGGCATTGACGAACAAAAGCGTAGGATCTTCCGGCACCAAAGGAGCGCTCGGATATACCTTATGGCCTTTACTTTCAAAAAATTTTAAAAACTCAGCTCTAACGTCCATAATAACTTTTCCTAACTTTTTTATGTTGTAACGATTTTATCAAAACAAAACACATCTTTACCTTAATTTAAGAAAGCATCTCTTTGACAATAGCGTTTATCCTTTTGCCGTCCGCTTTTCCGGCCGTTTTTTTGATAGCCGCTCCCATCACTTTACCCATATCTTTCATAGAAGAGGCTCCGGTCTCTTCAATAACCTCTTTTATAACCTCTCTTAGCTCCTCATCGCTTAGCTGTTTTGGCAAATAGGATCTTAAAATTTCAGCCTCTTTTTGCTCTTTTTCGACAAGATCCTCTCTTCCTCCCTCTCTGTATTGAGCTATCGCGTCTTCTCTTTGTTTAACCGATTTTTGAATGATTTTTTGGATATCTTCATCGCTTAGCTCTCTTCTTTCGTCCACTTCTACTTGTTTAATGGCGCTCATTAGGAATCTAATAACATCTCTTTTAAAGCTATCTTTATTTTTCATTGCTTCTTTTAAATCATTTTTCAATCTATCTTTCAACTCACTCATATTTTTTCTCCTTTTGGAACTTATTTTGCTTGTAATTGTAATATAAATTCAGTTAAACGGAGACAAAATGAGTAAAAATATCCATATTTTGAGTCTTTTAAGCCTTTCTATATTTATTTTGGGATGCTCCACCCACCCTATGGATCCCTCCATTACGATGAAACCGCCCTCTTATGTAGAACAGCTTCCCCCCAAAGTAACCGAAAGAGTAATAAATAACGAAGGAAGTCTCTTTGGCAGGGGAGAGAGCCCTTTATTTGCGGATAGAAAAGCTATGAGAGTAAACGATATCGTTACGGTAGTGATAGATGAGAAAATATTTCAATCTTCAAGCGGTAAAAAGAAACTTCAAGCCAAAAACAACAACCAAATAAGCGGCGGTTTGATTACGGCAAACAACGGAGGAGCTTTGGCGGGAGTGGCAAACGCCGTAAACGGATTTACCAATCTCGGATTTCAAAGCAACTCAAACAACAGCTTCACGGCCTCCGGCACAAACTCAAGAGATGAAAAATTCACCACCACTTTAACGGCTCGAATCATTAAAGTACTAAGTAACGGAAACTATTTCATACAAGGAAGCAGAGAACTTTTGGTAAACGGAAATAAACAGATAATTCAAATAAGCGGAGTGATCAGGGGAGATGACATAGACGAAAGAAATACTATAAACTCAAAATATATAGCCGATGCTAAAATATACTATACGACACAGGGGGATATAGACCAAATAAACAAAAAACCTTGGGGATCACGAATCATAGAGGCAATCTCACCGTTTTAGGAGACTGCCCCTTTCTTTTAATAAAGACCGTATTTGTTATCGCCTCTTTTATAAAGAACTCTCGTTTTTCCGTCAAGATCGACAAATACCAAAAATTGTCTGTTATCACTTTTTAAAATAGCCAAAGCCTCTTCGATATCCAAAGGTTTATAAAGCTCAAGCTCCATAGGAATAATCTCGTCCACATCGCTTAAACTCTCGTTGGATAGAGCCTCTTGTGCTTCTTCCGGTTTTACATGTTTTTTGTCTTTTATCTTATCGTGGTGTCTTCTTAGAACTTTTTTAGCTCTCTCGATTGCCAAATCTATTGCGGCATAAACATCTTTATCTTTTTGTTTTATTACAACGGTATTTTTATTCGGTAGATGAATGGTAAACTCTACGTTAAAGCCCTTTTTGCCGTTTCTCTCATCCGCAGAAACTATGACTTTTGTAGAGATTATATCAAGATTATATTTTTTCAAAGAATCCACAGCCTCAGCAATATAATCTTTAATAGGATCGGTAAGTTCGAATTGTCTTCCAACTAAACTCAGATTCATTGTAAATCCTTTCGGGTTAAATTTATTTATGTAATATATCAAAAAATCACTTAAAACACAGTTACGATTAAATAAGAGTTTTTTTCTCTTAGATTAACTCTCTTTATGTTATAATCGGCGTTTTTAAAACATAACTAAAGGAAAAAATCGATGAAAAAGGCAATTTTAGCGATACTTGCGCTCATTTTAATAGCGGGAGGAACGTTTTTTTATATAAATTCAGAGGATAATTACGACAAAAGCAAATATTTCGCAAAGGTAACTCCCCCAAACAAACCTTTATCCGTAGACTCTCAAATAGATTTCACACTTCCGGATCAATTTTCAAAACCGCACTCTTTGAAAGAGGATACTAAGATTTTGATTATGACGTTTTCGAAAGAGGCCGCACATACGGTAAAAAACTTCCTAAAACAGCAGCCCAAAGGATATCTCGAAGAGAAAAAAGCAATGTTTATAGCGGATATCAGCCCTATGCCCACAGTAATTAGAAACGCTTTCGCACTGCCCGATCTAAAAAAGAGCTCCTATACGATACTGCTCATTTACGATAAAGAGATAGCCAAAAAACTAAAAAACGAAGATAAAAAGAATCTTATAGAAATTGTCAGATTAAACAACAAAAAAGCAGAAGATATCAAGTATGTAAAAACCGCAAAAGAGCTACAGGAGATTTTGGAGAAGTAATTTCCCTTCTCCTTTTTATGATATAATATATAAAAAAATATATTTTTATATATTTTAGGATCATATAATGAAAACGGGAATATATACCACCATCGATAAAGAGAATATGAGAATGCTTGAGTTAATATCTTCAATAAGAGGTATTAAAAAAACTCACATCATCAATGAAGCTTTAGAATATTATTTCAATGCAATAAAAACCGTTCCTCAAGAATTTATAGTAAAACCGATCCATATAGAAAAAGAGGAATCGGAAAAACTAACAAAAGAGAGAAATCCCACCAAAGATTTAATAGCATTAATGAATGATAATTGAAAAACTAAATAAATATCATTTAAAAGATAATTTCGACTGCGGAAACGAAATTTTAAATACTTTTCTTAAAAAATACGCTCTTCAAAATCAAAACAGATATTTTGTAGGAACAACTTACGTATCTACAAAAGCCAACCAAGTGATAGGATATATCACCATCGCCGCAAGTTCCATAAAACAAACGGATATAAAAACCAAAAAACCTTACAAAGAGCTTCCTATCTTAAAAATAGCGAGACTCGCCGTAGACAAAGATCATCACAAAAAAGGAATAGGTAAAGAATTATTAAAATTTGCACTCTTTAAAGCCCTATATATGCAAGAGAATTTCGGATGTATAGGCGTTGCGGTGGATGCAAAAGAAGAAGCGAAAACTTTTTACGAAAAATTCGGATTTATAGAAATAACCCCTATAGAAAAAACACTTACTATTCCACTCTTTCTATCTATCAAAACAATAAAAAAAGCTATTTCATAGTAGAAGAGAAAAAGCCAAAAGGCTTATTTCTCTTTATGACAGAACCACCAATCGAAGCACTCGTACTCTTCAACTCTTTTCTTAGCGGTTTCGCAATCCGTAGCAGGCGGAATAATAACTCTATCTTTGATAAGCTCGTTCTCCGGCCAGTTAGCAGGAGTAGCCACACCGTCTTCGTCACT